>CALHBW010000386.1 GCA_937930625.1 uncultured Saprospiraceae bacterium
CAAGAGAAATTATTGCTCGAAGCCTCGCTCGAAGCCATCAAAACAGGCGCAATCGTGGGCATGCAGGATATGGGTGCGGCGGGTATCACTTGCTCGACTTCGGAGATGAGCGCGAAGGGCAAATCAGGCATGAAAATCAACCTCGACAAAGTCCCGACCCGACAAGCGAATATGAAACCCTTTGAGATATTACTCTCTGAAAGTCAGGAACGTATGTTGATTGTTTGTCATAAAGGACGCGAGGCGGATTTGGAAGCGGTCTTTGATAAATGGGATTTGGAATGTGAAATTATCGGCGAAGTAACGGACACGAAACGCTTGGAATTTTATCAAAACGGTGACTTGGTTGCGGATGTTCCTGCCGAACCTTTGGTCTTGGGCGGCGGCGCACCTGTCTATACCCGCGAGACACGCACACCTGCCTATTTGAAGCAAATTAATCATTTTAATTCCAGTCAAATCGCTGAACCGGAGGACCTTTTGGCGACAGCCAAAACGCTTGTCAGTTCGCCGAATATTGCCTCTAAAAAATGGATTTATGAGCAATACGATTCGATGGTACGCACCAATACAATGACGACCAACGAGCCTTCGGACGCAGCAACAGTACGTGTAAAAGGTACGAAAAAGGCATTGGCAGTTACGGTGGATTGTAATGCTTCATTCGTGTATGCCGACCCGTACAAAGGCGCGATGATTGCCGTATCGGAAGCGGCGCGAAATATCGTATGTTCGGGCGGTGAACCTGTGGCGATTACCAACTGTCTGAATTTTGGAAATCCGTATAATCCCGAAGTTTATTGGCAGTTTGAACATGCCATAAAAGGCATGGGCGACGCTTGCCGAAGATTCGGTACGCCGGTGACGGGCGGCAATGTGAGTTTCTATAATCACACCGTACTTGATGACCGCGCCGAACCCGTTTTCCCAACTCCGACGATTGGTATGTTGGGCATTTTGGAGGATTACGAAAAACGGATGACACTTAATTTCCGCGAAACGGGACACCTGATTTATATGTTGGGTGAACATCAAAATGATTTGGCTTCTTCGGAATATGTGCGCTACGTTCACAAAGTGAAGCACTCCCCTACCCCACATTTTGATATAGACGAGGAAGTGAATTTGCAAAAAGCGGTTTTACAATTAATAGAAAATAATTTAATACAATCTGCACACGATATTTCGGAAGGTGGTTTGTTTGTCGCGCTTTTGGAGTCGGCGATGTCGGGCGCGAAGGGTTTTGATCTGCAACTGAAAGACGGGATTCGTAAGGATGCGCTGTTGTTTGGCGAAGCGCAAAGTCGGGTCGTGGTGTCGGTGCGTCCGCAGGATGAAGGGGAGTTTTTACGTTTCCTTGAATTGAACGCGCAGGATTGTGAGAAACTGGGTACTGTTACTGATGGAGAAATTACTGTTGATGGGGCGCATTTTGGGGGGACTGAGGAGTGGAGGAATGTGTATGATGAGGCACTTGGGTTTGTATTGGAGCATGAGTAAAACATTTTGCAAGTCATCAAGTACGTCAGGGAAACATACGATTTACTTCTTCGTCAATCGTTGCCTTCACATTTTCCCATTCTACCGATTTTAGCATTTCGGGCATTTCCTGTTCATCAGCATCTACAAAATAGTTGAGACTTTTGTACACCATAAAATCAGCACTATCGGGGTATTTTTTTCGATAAAAATCAAATAGTTGAGGTAGTGTGTATGTCTCCAAGAGAAAGTACAAATCAATGAAATCTTTCTTTGAACCACGCCCTGTGATGGCAGATAATTTCATTGCGCCGATATCAGCAATTGAAGCCAATTTTAAGTCATCTTCAAGTAGAGGTTCTTCGATAAAATCGTAACGATAGGACACAAAATCTACTTTTACATCATTGAGAAATAATTGTAACAGTGATTTTCTTTTATGAAATACTTCAATATCCCCCAAGTGCCTTATAGCGTCCGGTATGGCTTCTAAGTCAATTTGATATTTTTGATTATCTGCAAATAAATCTAAATCAATGGACTTTCGATGACCGATTTGTAAAGCTAATGAAGTACCTCCCACTAATAAAAAGCCTTCCAAGTCTGTCAGTTGTTGAAGTGCCTTCAATAAATCCAGGGTGTCGGCATCAACTGTCTCATAGTGTAACATCTGAATTGTTCTTTTTCGATACCAAAATATCTGCTAAAAAAATTAAGTGTCAGGTCGTCAAGGTCGCGCATTTCTAAGATTTCTTGCTTGATGCGCTTCAAACCGTAGTATGCTTTTATCGTCACCCAATCTTTAATCTTTCCGCGTGTGATGACCCGATGTATCACAAACCGAGCATGAACATCCCAGTCAATATTATCCATATTGGTATCCCAAAATAGACGTTTTGGTAAATCTAACATAGGGCTAAGATACTTAATGAAGGGGAATTTTGCAAGAAGTGAAGGGTATTTACAGCTAAACTTTACCTGTGCAGATATCAAAATATCGTAGTGGTGCTTCCGCAAGATGAAAGGGAGTTTTTAAGATTCCTTGAATTGAACGCACAAAATTGTGAGAAACTCGGTACGGTGACGGATGGGGAAATTGCGATTGATGGGGCGCATTTTGGATGGATTGAGGAGTGGAGGAATGTGTATGATGAGGCTCTTGGGTTGGTGTTGGAGCATGAGTAAATTTTGAACATTTGTAGAGCAAATTCATGAATTTTCTCTACGCATCCGCACCCCATAACAAAAAAAGGGGGTAGCCCTTTGTGTTGAACCAGCCCCTCTGTTGGATTGAATTGAATCTTTTAAACGTACAATTTAATTTAATTGTTGTTTATATCTTGTTTATTTTCAATTTCTTTTGTCATATAGGACAATAAATTGGCAACATATTCTGAATCACTATCCAATATTTCTATAAAACGATTTGCCAGCTCCGGAGAAATATCAGGAAAGGGATATGATGCGCGATTGACCGTATAATCATATATTTCTTTTATGACAGTGAAATCGGTGTATTCCGCCCATTCGTAATTGCCCATTAACACATCAAAATCATAATCATCCGTTTCATCCTTATCCGACACCACATCTACTATCCATTTCACCAAGGCTTCCGAACTTGAAAATTCACTATCAACGATGATTTCCTGCTGAGTAGCTGCTTTTTTATTCGCCAGATTTTTCTTCGCAAAAACGTATTGCATAAACGTAAACGGAATCGCCAAAGTCAATAAAATCAATGCGGCGAATCGCGCAAATTTCACTTTAATAGCCTTACGACGAATTCGGTTTTCCTTATGTTCAAATCGCGTTTTGAGTTGCATATTGCGATAATCACGCATGACCTCCAAGCCGCGAATATAGTGTTCAACTTGGTCAGCAAATACAGTATCTACTATCATGCGCGTCTCGAATGCTTCTCTTGACTCCGCATCCAGACGGTCATAATAATAATCCTCTACCATTTGCTCAAATTGAGTTTTTATCATTGTGTTCGTGATTCGTTTATCCGTGATTCGTTGACTCGTGATTCGTTTATCCGTTGAGTACTTGCCGAAGGCAAATCAAAAAACGAATCACGAATCAACGGGTCAACGAATAAACGAATTTACTTAAATAAGTAAGTTCTAAGTGGTTCGTTTTCTTGTAGTAACATATTTAGCTCTTTCATCGCCCGGCTCTTATAATTCCGCGCCACTTGTGCGTTTTTTAAGCCCATTTGCGAAGCGATTTCCTTCATATCGTGCCCCTGCATCCACAACATCAGTATTTTTCGGTGGCTTTCTTTAAGTCGTCCGACAATAGATTTTACAAAATGTCCACGTTCATCGTTTAATGTGCCAAGCCAGGGGTCAGTGGTCGGTATTTCGTACTCTGCCGACATTTCTTTAATCGCCTCTCCTTCGCGCACCTTCTTATTGAACTTCTTGTACCACAATTTTTTACCAATGGAGAATAAATATGTTTTGATATTAGATTCTCCTTTAAATACTCCACGTTCAATATTATTCACCAATACAATAACTGTATCCTGGAAGACATCCAAAGCGTCTTCCTTGTCGCCATTTCGCAAATGTACAAAGCGAATAAAGTTATCTCTGTATTGGTCATACAAATAATCTACCGCCGTACTTGCATCTCCCCCTCCGGCACGTATCGCCTCCACGATGCTTTGTGTCGTGTATTTTTTTCGTCTAAACATAATATCTTCATTTTATAGTAATTTTGAATGAATAAATTTTGAATGTTGAATATGTTTAAAGTCAATTTTTTACACAATCAAAAAACAAAATTATCTTTCAATACCATAATACCTCACTATCCGTTTTCCCTTCAAATGTACAAAGAAAAAACATGTAAATAGTGTTTAGGGAACACGAAAAAAATAATCTACCCGTCTGAATTGTTCTTTTTCTTATATGTTTCACTAAATTCCCCTTAAATACAGTGAGTATTCGCGTCAAATTTAGCCAAACATATAAAAAAAATAACGGCTTCATTTGGGGTAGATTATTTTCTTCGTGTTCCCTTATAATGTAAAAATCAGATAACGTTAGCACTTTGGGAGCAGTAATATTATAGTTCGTATAAATCAAAAAACGTAACCAAGAAGGACTGTTTTAACGCATTGTTAAGATTTTGAAATATACGGTAAGCGGGGTAAATTTCGGAAAATGCTGATTCACGCAGAGAACAATGAGGTCGCAGAGATTTTATAGTATTTCTCCGCGTACTCTGCGTGAAATATTCATCTACTCATTTACTCATCTTTTGCCAAAAACACACAAGAGTTCACGATTTAGGCACTAAAAATTCGTTTGTTTTATCACTCGTCCGAATTTGATATTTCTATTTTCTTTTGTAAAAAATAAAATCTTTCCTAATTTAGCCATGCGAGACGAGAGTGGTAAGACACAATATTTACATAAACTTTCTCTTATCTCTTATCTAAAATTATATCCATGAGTAAAAGAGCAGAAGCTAAAGCAAAAAGAAAAGCCCACGAACGCAAAAAGCAAGTCGCCGCGCAAAAAGACGCCCGCAAATTCGCTTATATTGTAGTTGGTATCGCCTTATTATTATTGGTGTTATTATACTTTATTTTCAAGTCGCAATTTGCCTGAAAATAATGAGTGAATGAATGAGTGAGTGAGTGAGTGAGTGAGTGAGTGAGTGAGTGAGTGAATGAGTGAATGAATGAATGAGTGAATGAATGAATGAATGAATGCTACAATATACTCTATTATCGCATTGAATACATTCACTCATTCAAAATCCACTCATTCACTCATTAACTCCCTCATTATCAACGAAGTATCCAATAACTTTCGCTGGTCATATGGTCAGTAGCAAAGCCTTTTACGTTTACTTTAGAAAGAAGCGTATCGCCTGTCGTGGCAAGGTCTTGTTCCAGTTTTTCTTTCCATTCATCGCTGACAATCACCGTGTATGGGTCGGAGGTGCGTAGCTTATTGGCTACCACATCAGTATCGGCGTAATAGTAGCGGTATTTAAAATTCCGTGACAAGTAAAACGGAATACTCGGAATGGGTGAAATATCATCGCCAATGATAATCGTCGTGCCTTCCGGTGAGATTTCTTGTGCGGTTGCTGCCAATCGCTTCGGCGCATTTCGGAAGGGTTCGATTTGTGGCATCAAAAACAACCACGCAAAAGTCGTAAACAACAAACCCGTCAAAATCAAACCACCAATACTATAGGTATATCGCTTCGCAAACATCAATGTTCCCGAAATAAAACTCAGAGGCCAAATCAAAAACATCATAAAAATCACTCGTACCGCCGTCTCGCGCCCCACCAAGATAAATCCGGCATAAATCATCCCTACCGCTACCGTAAAAAATAGCAGTACAAACAGGACACTGCCACCCGATACCCATTTTTTGTATGGATAATTTTTTTGATTAATTTGTAATAATTGACGGGCAATTAAAATCGCTATCGCGGGATGTGCCGCGAGTGTATATGCAGGTAATTTGCTGGGTAAAATTTCATAAAACAACCACCCGAACACCAACCATCCCACCAACATCAAGGCACTACTTTCCCGCTCGCGCATCCGGCGAATTAAATCCCATAAAGCCGCAGGAAATACGGGCAAAAACACCAAAAATGATAGTAAAAACACCAGCAAATAATAGCCCGGCGGACCCGTTTGCCCCAAGACCGAACCACTCACGCGTTTCAAAATATACCAATCAATCAACCAAGTAATAAAGCCGGAATCACGTTGCCAAGCTACATAGCCCCAAGCCAATAAAGGCAACAAAGCCAAAGGCAAAAACACCCACGGATGCGTCCCAATAAGTCGCTTTCGTTCAGGATGAAAGGCTGCCAAAAACAACCAAAGCCCACCCGTCAAAATCAAAATCGGCGGACCTTTCAGCAATACACCCAAAGCCACTGCTAACCAAAATAACACATTCCACTTCCACGCAGGCGCACGCACATACGCACATAAGGACAGCACCGCCAAAGTCTGACAAAACAACAAAGAGCTATCCACCACAGCTACTTTAGCGATATTCGGCACAAAAAGCGAAGCCATCAAGACCAAGCAAGCTGTCAGTGCCGTCTCGCGTCCAAATGTTTCTTTTCCCACAAAAAACAACACCAGAAGCGTCCCTAAAATCGCCAAAACACTCGGTGCCCGCGTAGCAAATTCATTGATACCAAATACTTTATACGATACTGCTATCGTCCAAAAATGCAAAGGCGGTTTGCGATGTATCTCCGACCATTCAAAATTCGGAATACACCAATCGCCCGTCTCCAACATCTGTGCTGCAAAGCCTGCGTAAGCCGATTCGTCTTCGTCCCATAGCATCGCTGTGTCGTTCATCACGAATAGATTGAACAAGAAAATAGCTAGGACTGCTACTAAGAATAGGCGATTTTTTAATAGACTTTGCATCCCACAAAGCTACTTGAAATCTTGTTAATTGTTGGTTTGTTTTATTTTTTTGGTTAATTTTGGGATAATAAAAATATATTCACCAAAACAGAAAAATAGTCAATGGCAAAAAAGAAAATGAAGTTAATTCGCTTCGATTGGGCGA
>CALHBW010000387.1 GCA_937930625.1 uncultured Saprospiraceae bacterium
GAAGTGGGAAACCCGGAAACAGCATCAGGTTGATTGACGACATCATCCAGAAAGATATAGGAATGTGTGAGTACCCTTGTCGTATCAGTTCCGGTATATGCTATCGCACGAATGTGGGAAGTCGTATTTATCGGTATAGGACCACTATAAAGATTGCCGGTGGATACTGTGGGTGCAGTACCATTGGTGGTATAACGTATGAACGCCGCAGGGTCATTGACCGTTAATTCTAAATTGAAAGGTGTATCATAAAAGCCTCTGTCAGTCTCAAAATCAAGGTCCAACTGTGCATAAGTCAACCCATTAATAAGAAGAAAAAATAACAATAGTATGTAGCGAATCAGCCCCATTATTTTAATATATTGTGTTTGGGCAAAAGTCTGCCTAAACGTATTTATATATTTGTATGAAAAATATAAAACGTATTCTATAATAATCGTTTTTTAGGCAAGTCAGTGAAATCTACCAAGCGGTATCGGATGAGAATAAAAATAGTTTTTTTTAATAGACGTTGTAACATTCAAATAGGATGCAAAACAGAAAAACATAATGTATATTTTTGTCCTTTTGGTGACATGCAATTTTGAAACCAATTTCATTTCAATAATATTAAGAAATAACAACATGTAAAAAAATTAACTTTTTTGTTTACGTTTTTGCTTTTTTTAATAAATTTAATTACATTTGTAATATGCAACCTAAAGATAACATCTACGAACAATACGCATATAGCTATCCCCACAAACAAGCATACCGCGAACTTCCTACTCCGATTCCCCTACAAGCGGCTTGGAGTAAAGAGGATAAGACCCGTTTGTCTGCTTACTTGCATTTACCTTTCTGTGAGATGCGCTGTGGGTTTTGCAATCTTTTTACCGTTTCAAATCCTAAAAATGGAATTGATACCTATCTGAATGCACTGCAAAGAGAGGCGCAAAACCATCGCGCTACGCTCCCTTCCATTCAATTTGAGGCTTATGCCATTGGCGGCGGCACGCCCACTTTTTTGGAAGTGGATGATTTTGCGAAAATGCTTTCCATTTTTAAGAATGATTTAGGCGTTGATACGAATCAAAAATACGGCAGCATCGAAGCCTCTCCCAAATCCATTTCTCCCGAAAAAATCGCCTTAATAGAATCCTATGGCATTGACCGCGTGAGCATCGGCATCCAATCGTGGATAGCGCAGGAAACCAAGCTGCTCGGACGCCCCCAAACTCCCGAATTGGCACATCAAGCCCTAAGTCAACTCGCTAATTCGACGATTCCTGAAATCAATATTGATTTGATTTACGGTATTCATGGACAAACCCCAAAATCATGGCTCTATTCACTTCAAAAAACGATGGAATTTGACCCCGTAGAAGTGTATTTGTATCCGCTTTACACCCGCCCATTGACCGGACTCGAAAAGATGAATAACCAAGAAAAAGACCATCGCCGAACGCTGTATAAAACAGGTCGGGATTTTCTAAAAAAAGAAGGTTATGAACAGGTTTCTATGCGCTGTTTTAGAAAGGCGGCAGTTGGTCATGTAGAGACGAGGCACAATTCCGCTGTGGATGGTATGATTGGCATTGGAGCAGGTGCGCGGTCGTACACACGGACGCTGCATTACAGCACGCATTATGCGGTGAGTCGCAAAGCGATACAATCTATTATTGAAACATACAGCAATAAAAAATCTACTGATTTTCAAGAAATTACTTACGGTATTTATTTAGATGAAGTAGAACAAATCAGACGATTTTTGATAAAATCGCTGATAGATGGCGGTAGCTTAGATGTTGATTTATTTGAACAACATTTTAATCAAAAAATTACATCCATTTCTATAGTTTCGGATTTATTTGAACAAGGTTGGCTCACGCAAAACGGCTCTATCATACGACTCAATGAGGCAGGGATGGAAATGGAAGATTTTATCGGACCCGCTTTATTCTCTGATAATATTCTAAACCTCATGAGCGAATACGAGTTGCAATGAGTGAATGAGTTGCAATGAGTGAATGAGTTACAATGAGTGAATGAGTGAATTTTGAATGAGTGAATGGTTTCAATGCTGCAATGCGATAATATTTTTAACTTTAATTTTTTTGACAAGTTTATCTGACTGGTTAACACTTTATGAAATTAATATTACACAAAATGTAAGTCGTCCGTTTACTAAACTTTTCGAGTTTAGTAAACGTAAGCATGTCACCAAAATTTGTAATGACCTGAAAATTAGTGTCTTGTGTACGTTTGCTAAACCCGAAAAGTTTAGTAAACGGAGGTCTAAATTATTTTTTCAAATTTAAAAATCAAATTCCGAAAGTGTCAACTACTTTTATGGTTTAGATAAACTTGTCATTTTTTTTAATAAAAAATCACCCTAACAACAAATGAAAAATTCACTCATTCACTCATTCGATAATTCACTCATTGTCCCCAAAACAAGGCTGAATATTTTGTACCGAGGTCCGCTCGAAAGTTGCAATTACGATTGTCGGTATTGTCCTTTTGCCAAAAAGAAAAATACACGCGCAGAATTGGCGCATGATAGAGCTTGTCTTGAAAAATTTACCGATTGGGTGGCGCAGCAATCACGTCCAATTGGGATTTTGTTTACGCCGTGGGGCGAGGCATTGATTCGGAGATATTATCAAGAGAATTTGGCGCAACTCAGTCATCTTCCGCAAGTTAAAAAAGTGGCTATTCAGACGAATATTTCTTGCGGATTGGCTTGGTTGAAAAATGTCAATAAAGATAGTTTTGCCCTTTGGACGACCTTTCATCCGACGGAGGTGAGTGTCGATAAATTTCTGGAGAAATGTAAAGCATTATTCCGCTTGAATATCTCATTTAGCGTGGGTATTGTCGGCAAAAAAGAACACTTTGAATATGCCTCAATATTGAGACAGCAGCTTCCCGCATCCGTGTATGTATGGGTGAACGCCTACAAGCGCGAACCCAATTATTACACGGATGAAAACCTCCGTTTTTTGAACGATATTGACCCGCATTTTGATTTGAATAATACCATTTACCAAACAAAAGGAAAGGAATGTTTTGCAGGCGAAACAAGTATTTCGATTGATGGCAAGGGCGATGTCAAACGTTGTCATTTTATCGCACAAAAAATCGGTAATATCTACGAGCAGCCGCTTTCGGAAATTTTAGCTCCTTCGCCATGCAGCAATACAAGTTGCAGGTGTTATATTGGTTATATGAATTTAAAATCATTAAATTTGGAGCGCATTTATGGAGATAAAATACTCGAACGAATAGCTGTTTAGAAATTCCAAAAAACAAATTAAAAACATTGTCGCATTGCATCATTAAAGCATTGTCGCATTAACACAATTCACTCATTCACAATTCACTCATTCAACATTAAAACAATGAAAGCAGATTTAATTTACCAAGACGAAAAAAGCAACAAATTCTGGTCCATCGAAGTCAACGGCAGCGAACACACCGTTACTTTCGGCAGGATAGGCACCAACGGCACATCCAGCACCAAGCAATTTGCAGATGCCGAAGCCGCTCAAAAAGCCGCCTCAAAATTAATCGCCTCAAAAAAGAAGAAGGGCTACGTAGAAATGTCTTTGCAAAGTAGCGGCTCCGTCCGTGACAGCGAGACATTCGCAGGCAAATCTATCCGGGAGTTTAAAGGCGGTTTCGATGCTAATACGGCGGTGAAAGTATTTGCGCCATCCTATGATCCGGAAACTTCCGTACCGGAACAGTTAGAGCAACTCGCGAAGTCGCCCGACATCGCAAAATTGGACACTTTGGTCATTGGCAGTTGGGCGGAATGTTATGAAAATTCATGCGAAAAAATACTCGACAAACTCATCGAATTAAAGGGGCAGCTTTCCGGTTTGCGGCATCTTTTTATCGGGGATATGAACATGGAAGATTGCGAAATGTCGTGGATTATTCAGACGGATTACAGTGATTTTTGGGCGCATTTTCAGGCTTTGGAATCCTTTGGGGTACGCGGTGGACAAGGGCTGATACTCGGAGAAATCAACCTGCCCAATCTCAAAAATTTGGTCGTAGAAACAGGCGGATTGAACGGAGATGCCATCGACGATATTTGCAAATCTAAGCTGCCGAATTTGGAGCATTTGGAGCTTTGGCTCGGTACAGATGAATACGGTTGTACGGTCAAAGTCGAACAATTGCAGCCGATTTTGGATGGCAAATTTCCGAATTTAGAGTATTTAGGATTGAAAAATTACCATGAACAAAATGCCCTCGCGAAAAACCTGCAAGGCGCACCTGTCTTGGGATATATCGACGTACTCGACCTCTCCATGGGCGTCCTCAAAGACGAAGGCGCGGAAGCTCTCTACAATAACGAAACCCTGCTCAATCTTCGACATCTCAACTGTCGCCATCACTTTATTTCGGATGATTGGATGGAAAAGCTACGCACTAAATTCTCCGGTCAAAATATCAACCTTGACGACCAAGAAGATAGCGATGATGGCGAATGGTTTTTTGTGGAAATTGGAGAATAAATTTGAATGAGTAAATGAGTAAATGAATAGATGAGTAAATGTTTCTACATCCGTTCATTCAAAATTGCCTATGCAATATCTGACGATTGGTTATCATGGTTCGAGACGCGTGCGTTTTTGGGAGGAAGTCGTCATGGCAAATGGAAGTGAACACCAATTGCTTACTTTTCAACAAATTGCGAATGACGATTTTTCAACTATCCAACAAGCGACTACCTTGCGGATCACTTCGCCCGGCGAAGATTTTGAGACCTATAAATTACTGCTCTTTTTGGGCGGCTACGATGCGGCAGATAGTTTGGAATTTGACAAGGGGCGCATTCGTTTTTCCCGATATTGGTACAAGGGTTGGTGTGTGATATTGGATAAAATTGCGGTATGGTTGCGCCAAAATCCCACTGTAAAAGCCATCAATTCGCCCGCAGCTATTCAGTTAGCCTTTAATAAAGTACAATGCCAACGACATATTTCTTATAAAGTCAATACACCGCGTATTTTTTTGAATGAATTAGGAAATTATGAATCGTTCATCCAATTATTTGACGCACTAAAATTGCATCAAGTATTTATCAAACCCTGGCACGGCTCATCTGCATCGGGCGTAATGGCATTCCGAAAATCTGGCGACAAACAAATCTTATACACCACCATTCACTTAGTCCAAAAGGAAGGTATCCAACTATACAATCACCTCAAACTCCAAAAATACACCCAACCCGAAACCATCAAAATCATCATCAATGAAATGGTACAACATGGTCTGATGATGGAACAATGGATTCGCAAAAAGACATTCCGGCACAAAAGCGTCGATTTAAGAATTGTAGTGATAGGTGGCGAAGCGGTGTTTGTCGTGCCGCGATTGAGTCCACATTTTATTACCAATTTGCATTTGGGCAATGAAAAAGGCAAGATAGAAACCATCGAAGCGCGTTGGGGAACAGCCTGTATCGAAGCTGCAAAACAATTGGCAATCAAGGCAGTAGCGGCGATTGAAGGATTATTTTATGCGGGAGTAGATGTTGCGATTGATACGAACGAAGCACCTTATATCTTAGAAGTCAATGCCTTCGGAGATATGCTGCTTAATATTAACCATGAAAATAAAACTACTTACGAATGGGAGTTTGAATTGTGGGAATTGTATGGTTATGGCTGATGTACTCGTTGAGGGTTTTGGGGCGGGGTCTTTCTGCTAATGGTGTGTTTTGTATTGATTTTGTGGGGTAAAGGCACGGAATATTGGTTCTACTTTATTTTGTGTTCTAATTCTTCTATTTTTTCTAAGAGCCAGCTTTCATCACTATTGAACTCTTGAAGGAGTAATTTTTCCTTGATGTTATCAAAGTCTGTTTTAGTTGCATTAACATTGTGACGAACATGATAAAGAAGGATAAGAATTTCTATAAAATTACTATAACCTTTTTTATCTTTTGTAGGTAATGATTTACTTTCTTTAAAGAATTTTTTGGCAGAGCGAAATGCTTGTAGTGCATTATTATCCGTTTCGTAGCGACACTTGAGAGTTGCTACCCTCTCATTAATATTATAAATTTTACTCACTTTATTGACTTGCATAAATTCAGTATGTGCTGTTTCATAGTCTTTTTGGTGAAGTGCTATATTACCAAGATTAAGATGATAAACGTCATTTCTAATATCTCTCGCGATATATGGACGATAACGTTCAATGATACCTTTTGCCCATTCATATTCTTCTACACGACAGCTTATAGTAACTATATTTTTAAGTTTAACAGCAGGAATAACACCTCCGACAACGAGTAATTGTTTTTTATCCATAATTTTATATAACTCGAACATTTTTTTGATATATTGCAACTTCTTTTGTTTAATTTGTCCTACACAATAATTTACCGCTGAAGTATAAAAACCACTCAAAGTATCATTGGGTACTGTCAATTCATATTGATTAAGCAAACCTAGGAACTTAATGTATGCTTCTTCTGACTCTTCTTTTATTAGAGTTATATTAGCTCTGTAAAGTATGATAAGAGGGGTATTAACATATTGAGGTAAATCTAATAAAAGTGTTATTGCCTCCATTGAACTAAGGTCATATTCTCTTTTGCCCGAACCATACTTCATAGAAAGTACCTCTTTCCACAATTCCAACTTATCCAAAATATAGTACATGTCAAGGTTAGTTATCAAATCCGGTAAATTATCCTCTTCTGCCAACTTATCACTTTTGTGTAGGTAGGCAAATATAGCTTTTTCTATTTTATATTTTTGAGCATAATATTTTAACCCTTTATCAAATTGTTTTTCAAGAGTCATTTTATCTTTCTTAATTCTTTGATTAAATAATCGGTACTGTTCGTGTTCTAATAGTTCTGTATAGAGCAAATCATTTTTCTGTTCCTCATTCTTCTTGAGATTTTCAATAGATAAAAATAACTCTACCAAGCGCATCAATTTATTGATATTTTGATTAAGCCAGCTACGCTCGTTCTTACTCAATCTTTCTTTTGGTGAAGGTAAATGTTCAAAAACTTCACTATAAACTGCACACTGCATCCTATCATCGAATAGAGGGTAAACTATACGCTCCAAATTCTTATCGAACCTGCCTGTATGTAATTTATATTTTCTAAATGTATCCAATAATTTCGTCATCCTATTATCGGTATTAAAATATTCGCAGGACAATATTTTTTCTAAGTCTTTCAACTGATTTTGTGAAAAATTTTTTAAAAGTTCGATACATAAAAATAATTTTTTTCTATTCATATACTTGTTGTAAAGATTTTATTTTTTAATAAAGTTCTGATTATTAGGATTTTTTAAGTGCAATTAATTGTAATTAAACTTGTTTTTATTCTAAAAAGTTCAGTGTGGATATAATACAGTATGTAACTTTGTAAAAAATAACAGCCATTTAAGACAAAATTAAAAATTATGTAAACGATTAATATAATTAAACCAATACAGCTATGAGAGCTATTGTCCAAATTTTAATATGTTGTACTGTTTTCGGTCAACTTTATGCCCAACAAAAAGTATCTGATAAATATTTATCTGGAGAAGAAAATCCGAAATGGGTATTCTTTGAAGAATCTGAGCATGTTCCGGTTTCAGAATTAATGAAAGATAAGACCTTATTGAAACTTGGAGCAAAAGATGAGCTAAAACCTATCTCAAAAAATATAGATAAAACGGGTATGCGTCACTATCGCTACCAACAAACACACAACGGCATACCTGTAGAGTGGGCAGTCTGTCTGATTCACGAAAAGAATGCTCGTGTGACACACGCCAACAATAGCCTGATACCAGAACTCAATCTATCAACTACACCTGTGATAAATGAGGCTGATGCTTTGCAGACTGCACTTGAATATACCAATGCAGTTCTATACGCATGGGAAGATGAGACACACGAACGTACACTCGGACAGGCGGTACGCAACCCCAATGCAACATTTCATCCTTCCGGTCAATTGGTGATTATAGATCCGCAACTTACACAGCAAGCCGCTAACTGCCACTTGGCATACAAATTTGATATATACGCCGTACAGCCGCTTAGTCGCCAGACAGTATATATAGACGCTCACTCCGGCGAGGTGTTGAAAACGATAGAAAAAATACACAGTTGTACCGATGTACCTGCCATCGGTCCGACCAACTATTCCGGCATCGTTGATTTCACAGCTTGCTATGCTGACGGTGAATATACCTTGAAAAATACTATAGGCGGCAGTATGCAGGTTTTTGATGCAGGAGGTGATATTTCTCTCTCAGAAATACCTTGTCAAGACCCCGATGGACATTTTGATATGGATGCGGCAGCTACAGAAGTACACTGGGCAACTGAAAAGACTTATGAATATTTCTTAGATACACACGGAAGAAATAGCATAGACAATAACGGCGCACCGCTATTCAGTTGGGTACACTACGGCAGCCAAACTAATAATGCTTATTGGACCGGTACGTGGATGCTCTATGGTGACGGTGACGGTATCAAGTTCAGTCCATTAACTTCACCGGACATCGTGGCACATGAAATCATACATGGCTTGACCGACCACACTGCCAATCTGATATACGAGGGTGAGTCCGGTGCAATCAATGAGTCTTTCTCGGACATTTTTGGAGAAGCGATAGAAAGATACAGCCGTGGGAGCAATGATTGGATAGTTGGTGCAGACTTTACATTGGCACCTAAAAGCGGCTTACGAAATATGGCAAATCCCAACGACCCGACTATGACTATACGACAGCCCGACACCTATCTTGGTGACTACTATCAACGCACGGGTTTTGCCGATTATGGCGGTGTACACACTAACAGCGGCGTACAAAACCACTGGTTTTACTTTTTATCCGAAGGCGGTATGGGAACAAATGATAATGACCACACTTACGACATTGCAGGTATCGGAATGGAAAAAGCGATTGCTATTGCCTATCATTCGCTAACCACCGATTTACTCCCGAATGCCAGCTTTGAAGATGTACGTATAAGCACTGTACAAGCTGCCGAATATCTCTACGGTGCTGATGAAGCCCAACAGGTAGATGCAGCGTGGTGTGCCGTAGGTGTCGGACCGGGATGTGTAAGGATAAATTGTAGAACGATAGACTCGCTTGCAATTGTAGCCTTATACCATTCGACTGATGGAGCAAATTGGGAAGATACATTGGACTTGACTCAACCCATGCATACATGGCACGGAGTGACTGTAAATGAGGAAGGTTGTGTGATAGAGTTAAGTTTATCCTCCAATGAATTAAGCGGTAGCATCCCGCCGGAGATTGGTAATTTTACACAGATAGAAAAAATGTATTTAGGTAGCAATGATTTAACTGACAGCATTCCATCTGAGATTGGAAACTTAACTACATTAAAGGATTTACGTTTGCACAATAGTCATTTAACTGGAAGTATTCCATCAGAAATTGGGAATTTAAAACTTTTAGAAATTTTGTATTTAGATGAAAATCATTTAAGCGGTAGTATTCCACCGGAAATCGGAAACTTGAACCTGTTAGAGAGGTTATATTTATATGAAAACGATTTAAGTGGTAGTATTCCACCAGAAATTGGAAATTTGAGTGAGTTGGAGATTTTATATTTATATGAAAATGATTTAACCGGTAGTATCCCATCAGAAATTGGAAATTTGAATAACTTACATGAACTTGAATTGGATAGTAATTGGCTAAGTGGTAATATTCCACCAGAAATTGGCGAAATGGATGAACTAGAACAGTTAGGTTTATCCATAAATCAGTTGACTGGTAGTATTCCTGCCGAAATTGGAAATTTGGATAATTTAGAGATATTAGACTTATCTCACAATCAACTAAGTGGTAGCATTCCACCAGAGATGAGAGCTATGGATGATTTGGAAGAATTAGATTTATCTTTCAATCAATTAGACGGCTGTTTTGATAATGACTTAGCATTTCTCTGTTCTGTTGAAGATGTGAATATTACGGGAAATAATTTTACTTCAACGTGGGGAAACTTCTGTAATCTTGCTATCGGTGCATGTTCAGAAGCAGGACAGTGTTTTGATATTTCCGGAGATTCGCTGGCATTAGTAGCTGTATTTAATGCGACAAATGGATTAGAGTGGAACAATCCTTGGGATTTAGAAAAGCCGGTATCTGAATGGCATGGAGTATATGTTATTTGGAATTGTGTTGTTGGGCTAAATCTGTCTCACAATCAATTGGAAGGTAATATTCCACCGGAAATTGGTAATTTGAATAATTTGGAAGAATTGAACTTAGATGCCAATCACCTAAGTGGTAGTATCCCACCGGAAATTGGAAATTTAAGCCAATTGAAACGTTTGATTTTATCTACCAACCAGTTTGACAGTATTCCACCAGAAATTGGAAATCTAAATAATTTAGAGAAATTATATTTAGCTAACGCTAACCTAAGTGGTAGTATTCCCCCGGAAATCGGGAGTTTGAGTCGATTAAAAGGAATATACCTATCTCGCAATAATTTAAGTGGTAGTATTCCTCCAGAAATCGGAAGCTTGAGCCAATTAAAGCGATTAGATTTTAATGATAATGACCTAAGCGGTAGTATTCCACCGGAAATTGGGAATTTGAGCCAATTAGAGGAAATGGAATTGATTGCTAACAACTTAAGTGGAAATATTCCACCGGAAATTGGTGATTTGAGTAAATTAGTAAGGTTAGATTTAGTTCGTAATCAGCTAAATGGAAATATTCCGTTAGAAATTGGGAATTTGAGCAACTTAAAAAGTTTACAACTGTATGGTAATGAATTGAGCGGTAATATACCAATAGAAATTGGAAACCTAAGTCAATTAGAATACTTGAATTTAGGCGACGATTCGATATTTGGTATTAATCAATTAAGTGGTAGTATCCCATTGGAAATAGGAAATTTGACTAATCTAACATCTTTAAGTTTGTCTAACAATTCACTAAGCGGTGGTATTCCAGTAGAAATCGGAAATTTAAGTGAGTTGCAGACTCTAAAGCTATTCGGTAATCAACTGGACGGGAGCATCCCATCTGAAATTGGAAATTTGAGCCAATTATATCGTTTAGATTTATCGTACAATCAATTAAATGGTAATATTCCAGTAGAGCTTGGAAACTTGCTTGAGTTGAGTTCCATAGACTTATCATACAATCAATTGAGTGGCAATATTCCAACTGAACTTACGAATATAGTAAAGCTTAATTCTTTATACTTATCTGATAACGAGTTGAGTGGAAATATTCCCTTACAGGTTAGAAATTGGGTTGAGTTATTACGATTAAATCTATCTAATAACCGGTTAAGTGGCAACATCCCACCAGAAACTGGAAATATGCTTGAATTGGAAGAACTATATGTATCTCACAACCAATTAAGCGGTAACATTCCAAGAGAATTTGGAAATTTACAGTATTTGGAAGAATTAGATTTATCGTACAATCAACTAAGCGGTAACATTCCGGGAGAATTTGGAAATTTGGAATCGTTGTCCGAGATAAATTTATCCTATAATGGGTTAAGCGGTTGCTTTGATGCAAACTTATCAATTTTATGCAATATTGATTCTGTCAACATAGATAACGGAAATAGCTTTGATTCAACATTAGATGCATTCTGTACAAATAACACAGGAATTTGTCCGGTTATTATTACTCTTGTCCTTCCCGGAGACTTCAATAATGACGGTATCGTCGATAAAACAGACCTCATATACTGGGGCTTGGCAGAAGGGTATATTGGTACTATTCGACCCAACGCTACTACCGACTGGACACTCCAAGAAAGCCCTGAATGGGATGCCTGCATCGGTGGAGTCAACTGCAAACATATAGACGCAGACGGTAATGGTATCATTGACGAAGCTGATCTTGCTGTATTGAAGGAAAACTATGGCAAATCTTATGAAGATTTTTCTTACAGTTATAGCGCAAGTCCAGCACTTTATACCTTACAGAAAGTAGCTGTTGATACGGTGGGTGGAATGAAGCAAACCACATATAATCTATATCTTCAAGCAAATGCCCCTATCAATACGCATGGCATCAGTGTAAGTGTTGAATTTAAGGATAATCCTACCATTTCTGAAATCACAATAGATACTACGGGGTCGGCACTCCAGCCTACACATTGCCACATCGAACCCTATGATTATAGTGAGCGTAGTATAGCATTTTCTCTTACCCGTACAGATAAAAGCAATCAACTGATAGACGGATATGTGGCTCGTTTATTTGTTATAGACAAAGACCTACAAATAGTTGACCCAACTGATGTGACCACCAATAGCGGTAAAATGATGTCCGCTACGGGTGTAGTTACTTCTGTTACAGGTTCCACTCTTCAAGGTAGTCTTGAGGGAGCCAATCCGACTTTACCTGTATTTGAGGTGTTTAATGATGCCTATTGTGAGGCAGGTGGCACGGCAGATGTTTACGTGTCGGAAGGTACGCCTCCATACACGTATATGTGGAGTACAGGTGCAACGAGTTCAAGAATCAATGACTTAGATATAGGTACATATACTGTAACGGTAAGCGATGCTACAGGCTTGACGAATATTGTTGATTTTGACATCAACTGGGCATTCACGCCCACAACAGTCAGTGCTGATGACGGGCAGATATGCTTTGATTTTGAAGATGCGCCACTTATAGATACAGTTGAAGTATCACTCGATAATGGACTTACTTATCTGCCGCTGATTACAGATAACACTTGCTATCCTGTATCCGAAGGAGCATACTCTGTTTGGATACGACTTGATTCCGCTACTTGTGCGACACATCTTGCAGATTTGGATGTGGTAGTCAGCGATATTGTCTCTACCTATGATAATGACTTGGATATACAATTGATAGATGCACTTGGGCATACGCCGCAGTTGTTATGTAATCTGACCAAGCCGGGTGGACTTAATGTCAATCTGTACAATACACAAGGGCAACAACTACGTGCAATCTACGAGGCAGAAACTGCATCAGGCTTACGACAGATAGTAATCAATAAAGATAATTTGCCACGAGGTATTTATTTTATACATGTTAGCTTTATTTCACGAGAGGGTATAATTGCTAACAAATCTCTAAAAATTTTAATATAGTCAGGTAGAGCACAAACCCAACTCATCTAACAATAATTTTAACGTATCACAGACCTCACCATGACTTCACTCTACGAGTGGAGGCAGGGGCGGTCTGTGCCTATACGAAACTATTAGCCACTGTAATTTCAAAATAAAATAAATCTCAAAAAACGATTTTCGATTAACCACCGCGGGGTTGATTACATGAAACAATGATTATTTTTTATCACGAATGAATACGTAATTGATTGTAATTGAGGTGTTCATTCAATTTATTCATTTTTTTAATCGTAATTTAATTATGAAAATTTTAAAATTAAAATTTGTAACATTTGGTCTTTTGGCTATGATTGGTGCTTCTGTTTTTTTTACTTCTTGTGAGCAGAAAGCGTTAATCTCTCAAACGAATGAGTATATCATTGATGCAGATAAGCAAGAAGTTCTGAAACAACGAGCAACTTTAGCACAACATCTGTCTGTCGTTATCAATGAACAGCACAGCATTAACGAAAGTCTCAAAACGTTATGCCTTGCCGAGCAAGCAAAAGGGTTTTACGAAACGGAGTTCTTTTTCAATTTGGAAAAAGATATAACTCAAAGTTTGCTGCAAGGTAAAACCCTTGACCAAGTACTTACTGTGAACAGAGATGAAATGATACGACATAGTTTAGATTTTTTGTACAGCAACGATCCGGGACTTTCTATCTTAATGTTAGGTGATATAAATACCAATGAATACAGTAATAGAATTTACTTTGACAATGGTTTTGATGATAGTGACCCTAACGCTCAAATTCAGTATTACGAAAACGGTGTGTTAGGTTCACATAGTATTGGTGAAAAACCTACTTCCATGACATTTGTAGTTAGAGAAAGTGAAGCCTACTTAACTAAAGAGGAGCTATTACTTGAGAATCCCTCTGATGTCACCCAAATAGGTGATATTTTAGGTAAAAAAATCAATGTTTTTGGATATAACACCAATCCTACAGTTGGTCAGGATTCAGGCATGAGCGAACTACCTACACATTTTGGAAGTGAAGAATTGAATCAAATAGACTCAAGATTTTGTCAGAGAGACATGGTAGGCGGGAAAGAACGTTTATATGCGTTTCGTACTTCAGACTCAAATGACGGTTGGCGGGGACGAGGGGAATTCATATTTGATATTATCTTTGGCGATAGTGGAAACCCTATGAATACCATTCGTCATAGACATACAGGAGTTAAAGCAGATAGATGGTATTATCCTGAAAAGCGAATCATCACATGGACACCTAGTGATACAAACAGAATGAAATATGTTGTTCATGAGGAAGATCCCGGTCAAGCAAGGAGTGTTGAGTTTAGCATACCCGGCACGAGTATTGTTGTTAATCTTGATATAACAAATGGTGACGACTTTGTCGGAGAAGCAATTGTGGAATATTGTGATGAAATACTTAACTTTGAGTATTATCCACATTATGCAGGAGATGTTACTTTTGTATGTGCACAGTATTGATTAACTACTCTGTGTGGGACTATTTTCTCATTTACTTTTTCATTATACTTTTTTGAAAAATCAAAATTACAAATGCCGAAGCACCCCACTTCGGCATTTTCACTCCCCCTCCCTATTATATAAATAAATCAACCAAGCATACCACCCCACCCCGACGGCATACATCACCACCGTAATCAAAAAAATCGTCACATAGCGATATTCCAGTTGCCGCATCCAAGCGAATAGCTGCATACTCACAAACCAACTACCCGACCAAATCGAGGCATTCAGCGCACTAATCATCTCTTGGTTGCGTTCGCCGACGTAGTACATCGTGAGTTCGGAAGTCATCGGTCCGGCGGCGTTCATAAAGGGTTGGCGAATCATATAGAAAAACACCGCGATACCTGCCGCAAAACTCGCTCCGGCGTAGTACTCTGTTGTAGCCATGACAAGCAAACACAGCACCGCGATCGTCTGAAATCCGGTAATCGCCACGCCATAACCAAACCGCCGCCTGATATGGGGCATAAATAAAATCACAGCCGCCACCATCACATACGTACCCGCGCTCATCATCGCAAATGTATCAGCTTCAATACCATGAATATTTAGAAAAAATAAATTAATCACAGGAATCGTAAATCCTGCACCAATCGCGATAATCAAAGTCGGAATCAAAGTACTCGCAATCCGCCCCCAATCATACGGACGCACAACATCGTATATGATATAAAGTATTTTATCTAAATCGCTATTGGTTTCGCGGATAGGAATCGGGTCGGAAAGTTGCTCCTCAATTTTAATTTTGGAAATAAAATAAAACGATAAATAACCGAACAAAGAAAACAGAATCAGCATATTACGCTCATCAAAAAAGACAGGATTGAGCGTATTCAATATAAAATGTACGGTGCCGGCAAAAAAGACCGTCGCGCTCCACATCTGAAACCACATCGCAATCGCTTCCGAGTGACGTTCACGCTTGACATTCAGCAAGATAAATGGCAATCCGGTCACTTGCAAAAACACAAATCCGGCACCCCAACCGCGCATCGTCCAAGTCAGTAAAATATCCAAATGATTTTCGGCAGCATAAATGGAAAGCAAGGAAAAAGTCGGCACGACAGCACAAGCCACATAAAAAAAAGGCTTCAATCGTTTGCCCCTGATAAAGAAGCCCAAAGGTGCAGCAAGCAACATCACCGCCAAAAAACGCTCCGCCACAATATCAGCGATTTCGTAGTCGGGATAGCCCTCTTTCTCCATAAAATAATTGAACAGAATAAAGAAAGCCGAATTAATCAACTGCAAACAAAATTGTGCGCCAATGAGGTAAAAAACATACCGTTCTACCCTGCCATACCCCGCCAAAATCTTTTTCATAATGGATAATGATTAATGGATAATGTACAATGGATAATGAATAACGGTTAATTATTGTTTTCGCTTTGCGAAAACTCAGTTATTATCCATTATACGTTATCCATTATTCATTAGTTTTCTGTGCTTCTTCGATGATAATTTCGTTGGCATTTTCGGCTTGAATGTAGATGTAGCGTCCGCCGCCTGCTTCGGCAAATTGGCGCAGACGATAACCGATAGAATTGTTTTTTTCTTTTGAATAATAAAACACCGAAAGCGTTTTGTCTTCATTTTTGTGGCTTTCGATTAGGGTTCGATGGCGTTTGATGGTTTCAAAATCGCCGTCGGTGGCGAGGATGATTTTGTTGTTGCCATTTTCGAGATAATGGTGCGTCAGTACTTCGTAGGCTTTTTCCAAACCACTTTCTACATCCGACTTTCCTGATGGTTTTAGGTTTTGTAAAGCATTGGTTATCAATTCTTTTTCAGTAGAAGATGTGGGCTGCAAAACAACTTTTGCTTTGCCCGAAAAGGTGACGATACCCACGCGGTCTTCGGGACGCATTTCACTGACGAGGTGCTTAAAGGAGCTTTTGAGCAGCGATAATTTTTCAGCCGTATTCATGGATTGTGATACGTCGAGTAGGAAAATCAAATTATTGGGCGCGTAGCCTTCGAGTGCGCTGACGATTTCCGTAGAATCGACCACTTCCTCTGTGGGTTCTTCGTCGGGCGCGAGGCTTCTGTCGTCTATATTTCGGACTTTAAACCAATGCGGTTCTTCTGACATTTTAATCAATCGCACCTCCGAAGAATCCACAAAATGATTGTACTGCAAGACCAAACCGCGCCCCACACGATTGAATTTTTCCAACACCCTACGATTATAATAATAGTAATTGGGCGATTGCATTCGATAGCGGTTTTGGTCTATATTTGCGCTGGTGTATTCCTGCCCGTAAGCACTGATGTCAGTCGCCAATTTGAGGACAAAATCGTAGCGCACATATACGCCTCCGTAAGATTTTCCTTCGATGGTTTTTTCAAGTGTTTCTGCTTCGGTTTCGCTGATGAGTTCGATGGCGAGGTCGAGGTCGCGGCGGGCATCTTCTACGTCTGCAATACAATTTTTTCGCAGGGCATACAAAATTTTACGCGCCGGGTCGATGATGCTTTTCAATTGTGCGGCATGGCGGAGGTATTCGTCTGTGGACTTGGTATTTCGATAAAATTTTTGTGCCAATTCGAGGGTACTGATAATGTTCATATTCGCGGTGCGAAATTTTTCAAAATGTGTTTCGCAGTTCCTCAATAACTTAAATAAGGTCTTGAGATTTTCCTCTTTTTTATATTTTCTGCTGCCAATATACATTTCAATTTCCTGACTAAATTGAGCGATACTATCCATGCTTTGCTTCATGCGTTGAATGGCGTTATTCAAAGGAACTTGGTGCTGCGAAGGCACATTTCCTCCTACATCAAAAACGCGATGATAGGCACTCTTCGGGTCTATTTTGAAGGTGAGTGTTTCGAGAAAATTGGTGTGTTCGTATTTAAGATTTGCCTTGCGCCGAAGCGGGTCGATATTGAGGTATTCGAGGGCTTTGAAATTGAGTTTACCCAACTCAACGCGGTAGCCCCACAGCGCGTGCATGTAGTCGTTGGCGAGTTCGGCATAGGCGTTATACCCTTCTTGAGCTTGTGGACTGAGTTTGGGTTGTGCATAGGTATTTATTCCGAAAAATATAATAAAACAAAGTATAGCAAACTGTCTCATTTTTGAACGATTTTTTTCATTGTTCGATTGTTGTATTGCTTCATTGTTCGATTGTTATAAGGTTTTTTGCTTCGCAAAAACTCTTTAA
>CALHBW010000388.1 GCA_937930625.1 uncultured Saprospiraceae bacterium
TCTTACCAATCATCCTGAAATTGATTTTGTATATGGAGGTTTAATTCCTATTGGCAGTCCCTATGTTGTGGATTGTACTGACCCTTCAAAACTCATCCATGTAGATGAGTGTAGTGGTATGGGGTCTTTTTTTGGTAAAACGAGCGCATTTAAAGCAATCAAAGGTTTTACAGATGTTCCTTTGGGTAATGATTACGATTTGATGCAACGTATGACCAACCGATTCAATACGCACAAACTCACCGAGCCGGAGTTCAAAACCATTTATTACGTGCGAACTGAAGATAGTATCACACTACAATATCAACCAAATGCTAAAATGCGATAATGCGTCAATGCTACAATGTTTTCTATCGTATCAGGGCAAACGAAAAGTCGTTTTTGTAATATGAATTTTAAATTGAAGGTAGGCACAAGTCGGCGGACATTTTTGAAATGTCAGGCGACAATATTTTTTCGTTATTTATTTAAAATCAATTTATTATACAGTATTAATAAAATAATTTATAAAAATTAATTCAAATTAAAATATAAATACATCTCGCCTGACATTTCAAAAATGTCCGTCGAGTAGCTTCCCCAAAACCTAAAAATCAACACATTATAGATTACTGAAATGACTTTTCGTTCCCCCTGTCTATCGTATTAACATTCATTCAAAATGAACTCATTATCATTGTCGCATTATAGCATTACAAAGGTATATTTCCATGCTTCTTTTTCGGCATATTCACCACCTTATTTTCCAACATTTCAAAGGCACGTATCAACTTCTTTCGGGTATCTTTCGGGTCAATGACTTCATCAATAAAACCACGTTGTGCTGCACGATATGGATTGGCAAATTTGGCGGCATATTCGGCTTCTTTCTCGGCTAATTTGGCGGCAGGGTCTTCGGAAGCAGCGATTTCTTTACGGAAAATAATTTCACTCGCACCCTTCGCACCCATAACAGCGATTTCCGCGCAGGGCCAGGCATAATTAAGGTCGGCATGTATGTGTTTTGAGTTCATTACGTCGTATGCGCCACCGTATGCCTTGCGGGTGATGACGGTCACACGCGGCACAGTTGCCTCACTAAATGCGTAGAGCAATTTCGCGCCATTGACGATGATACCGCGCCACTCTTGGTCAGTTCCCGGCAAGAAGCCCGGTACATCCACAAAGGTCAGCAAAGGAATATTAAAACAATCGCAAAAACGCACAAAACGCGCTGCTTTGCGCGAACTCTCCACGTCCAATACTCCCGCCAAATAGGCAGGTTGATTTGCCACTACACCAATGCTACGTCCTGCAATTCGGACAAATCCAACTACAATATTTTGTGCATAATCGGGATGAATTTCGAGAAAAGAATCCGCATCCGCCACACCTTCAATCACCTCGCGCATATCATAAGGTTGATTGGCATTTTCGGGAATAATCTCTGCTAATTTCGGACGACTCTCATCGCCTGTTTCGTAAGGCAAACGTGGCGCATCATCCTCACAATTTTGAGGAATATAACTCAGTAAATCTTTGATTTTTTGAATACAATCCACATCATTGGCAGCCGTCAAATGCGTCACGCCCGACTTGGTGGAGTGCGCCGACGCACCGCCCAATTCCTCTGCCGTAACTTGCTCATTCGTAACGGTTTTCACGACATTCGGACCGGTCACAAACATATACGATGTATTTTCTACCATAATCGTAAAATCCGTCATTGCCGGAGAATACACCGCACCACCCGCACAAGGTCCCATTATTGCCGAAATTTGCGGTACGACCCCCGAAGAAGTTACATTTCGATAAAAAATATCTGCATAACCGCCCAACGATTTTACACCTTCCTGAATTCGCGCTCCGCCCGAATCATTCAAACCAATCACAGGCGCGCCATTCTGCACAGCCAAATCCATAATTTTACAGATTTTCTCCGCATGTGTCTCCGACAAAGCCCCGCCAAACACCGTAAAATCTTGTGCAAATACATACACCAATCGCCCGTTAATCGTACCGTAGCCTGTCACCACACCATCGCCCGGATATTGTTGGTCAGCCATTCCAAAATCTGTCGTGCGATGCGTCACCAACATACCCATTTCCTCAAACGAACCTTCATCCATCAGGAAATGCAGGCGTTCTCTCGCCGTCAGTTTGCCTTTCTTATGTTGCTTTTCGATACGCACCTCTCCTCCACCGAGTTTGGCTTCTGCGATTTTACTTTCGAGTAATTGTAGTTTATCTTTCATATGATAATGCTTAAATGCTTAAATGCGATAGTGCTTAAATTACTTCAATGAGTTAGTGTTGAATGAGTGTATAAATGTGCTATGTACACTCATTGGTTCGTTGAGAATTCACTCATCACGATTGTAGCAGTTAAGCATTTCATCATTTTAGCATTGCTTCTGCAAAAGTCCGTTTTTTTTTGTTATTTTTAAAATGAAAAGAAATTAAGTGAAAAATTGAAAACATTACATATCTTGCACTATGACACATCTCATTTATCTTTTTATTCCATTCATCTTGCTAATTGGTTGTATGGAGCCTGACGACACATCGTCCGAAAATAATGACCCCGAAGCGGTATCCGCCAAAGTTACCGCAGTTAGTGTATCCGGTAATTCCGGTAGTTATACATTCAATGTAACTATCGAAAGTCCCGATACCGGCTGCGACCAATACGCTGATTGGTGGGAAGTTTTTAGTCCTGATGGCGAACTCTTCTATCGTCGGATACTCGCCCACTCGCACGTCGATGAACAACCCTTCACGCGAAGCGGCGGTCCTGTCCCGATTACAGAAAATGCAGAGGTCATCGTCAGGGCGCACATGAACAATTTGAGTTATGGTACGCAGGTTTTCAGAGGTACAGTAAGCAATGGTTTTCAAGTGGATAGCCTAAGTGCTGATTTTGCCATTCAGCTTGAAGCTACTGAACCACTACCGACGAATTGCGCCTTCTAACTCAACCTATTATTCTATGGACATTAATCACCGCCCGGCTCGCAATAGCGATATTCCTCATGTCAAAAAACTCATCTATGCCACTCGTCTCGAATTTGGACTTCCAATAGATGAGGCTGGTGCAGATGCCGAATTGAGCAATATAGAAGCAAATTATCAACAAGGTTATTTTGGTGTTATTTTAAATGAATTGGAGCATGTGGTCGGTACATTTGCGCTCAAACACGAATCTGATACCCAATGCGAAATCCAAAAAATGTACCTCACACCCGGCGCACGAGGTAGAGGTATTGGAAAATGGATGCTACACTTTTTAATGGAAAAAGCCAAAGCAGACGGCTACACCACCATTCGTCTCGAAACTGCCAATTCGCTCAAAACTGCACAAGCTTTATATCGAAAAAATGGTTTTCGGGAAGTGGAAGATTGCAGCCTTTCTTGTGGTTGTGACAAGCGTTTTGTGTTAGAAATGTAAAACACTTCGTAGGGGCAGGGCATGCCCTGCCCCTACGAAGTGTTACGTGGGGGTTCTAACCATTTTTACAAATTCTGTTGTCGTTTCGGTTACGCTACTTCCTGCTGCAAGCGCGCGTATGTAGGCACTCCCGATAATCGCACCATTGGCATATTCACAGGCTTTTGTGAAGGTTTCATTATCAGAAATTCCAAAACCTATCAAACGCGGATTTTTTAAATTCATCGAATTAATGCGTTCAAAATATTCGACCTGTTGCGGGCTAATTCCCTTTTTCGCCCCCGTAATTGATGCACTTGACACCATATAAATAAAGCCGCGTGTCAGTTCATCTATCTTGCGAATACGTTCTTCGCTTGTTTGTGGTGTAATGAGAAAACTAATGTTAAGCCCATGACTTTCAAAGAGTTGTTTAAAGTGAGTTTCATACTCAAATAAAGGCAAGTCCGGCAAAATCAAACCATCGACACCTACTTCACGACATTTTTTCAAAAACGCCGTTTCACCGTACTGCATAATTTGGTTGAAGTAGCCCATCATTATCAAGGGAATATTTGTCTTGCTGCGTACCTCTTGAATTTGGTCAAATAAAATCGGTAATATCATCCCGTTTTTAATCGCCTTCATGCCACTTTTCTGAATCGTCGGACCATCAGCAAGCGGGTCAGAGTAAGGCATTCCAATCTCAATAATATCAGCTCCCGCCTGCTCCAATGACAGAATAATATCACCCGTATCGTTCAAATTCGGATAACCGGCAGTGAAATATATGTTGAGAATATTTTGTTTTTTCTCTGCAAAAAGTTTGTCGATTCTATTCATTTTCAAATCGTACAGGCGATTTTAATCGCCATGTGTTTTAAAATTTTGGAACGGCTAAACAGGGTGGACGGGAACTCCGTAATGACTGCTTTAGCTGTCAAGTGTATCATTATTTTAATTTTTAATAAATTCAAAAACAACAATTTATAAATATATTTTCATTTTACTTGACAGCTAAAGCAGTCATTACAGTATTGGCGGTCAGCCTGTAAAGTCGTCCGTACAGCGCGTTAAAGATACGGGTATTATTTGGGAATTAATGGTTTAATTACTCACTGATTTCAGTAACTTTGTCGCGACAGACAAGAATGTCTGTGTTACGTATGACATTACAACATCTTGCACCGGAATTATACAAATATTTTCTCAAAATACACGCCAACCACAGCGAAGCACGCGATGCAGTGAGCGAGCTATATCAATGGTTCAATAATTTCTTTTTGCAACTCGCACAGGATGAAAATTTGCAATTCACGACGCATTTCGCACGTATTGCCTACGTGTGCCACAAACGCAAGATTTCCAACGACTTACAATGGAAAATTCATCATTACCGCCGTTTGAGTCAGGAGATTTTTTATTATGAAAAACCCTTTACAGATGATGAATATCGCGCCTGTTACCAAGTTGTTTCGGAATGTGTAGCGGAGATGTCCGGCACTAAAATTCCTAAAAAATTAAGGGCTATTTTCCCCGAAAAAGAAGTTTTCACACGCACCCCTTTGAATGTCGCCAAACACCGCGAAAAAGTACGTGTAGTGGTCTTGGAAAATGACCATGAAAACCGCACTTTCCTCGTCCGCGAAGACGACCCCGAACAACCGCAACCCATTCGCGTTCGCTATAATATTCCGGGTATCAATGAAGCATTTGAACAGACGATTCATCGGATAGATTCGGTTTGGAAAAATCAAGTCACGCTCAATCTCGTGGATGTACT
>CALHBW010000389.1 GCA_937930625.1 uncultured Saprospiraceae bacterium
AGGAACGCGGGATAAATAAGTTTACCAACTTGGGTAGATTATTTTGTGTTTAGTTTTCGTCTTGAAAGAAGGCGTTTATCGGGATAAATAACTGATTTCAAGGCGGAAAATAAGCGCAAAAGAAGCAGCCAAGATGGTAAAGTTATTTTTGCCGCGTTCCTTATTCATCATTTTTCAATATTTCTTATGAAAGAATTATCGGGAGTAGTATGATTCTTTTGTCATTTTTACACCTAAAATTTACAGATTGGGTTTTAATTAAGTCATGTCTCGTGAAAGAGCATTTTACCCAGTCGATTTAAAACAATATCTTCCTTTAATGTGTTCGCCAAATGAATAATTGCAAATTCATAGAGGATAATTTATTGTTTTTAATTTTTATAAATTATTAATAATAAATAAAATACAAAGTATGATTTTAAATTAATTGTCAATTCTACATTCTCAATTATCAATTTGGCGAAGACATTATTATATATTATATTTTTCATTACTTGGACGTTTTACATACGTCTTAAAAAATTTAAAAGTGTTTTTGTAACTTTGTTTAACAATGAATGAAGGAATGAATCCAAATTACCTTCAAAATTCACCCATTCACTCATAAAAAATGGTAGATTCTACTCATAATATAAATTCCGGCTTAAAATCCATCGAAGAGCGTTTTTTCAAATCCGCTATTTCGGTAGATTGTGTGATTTTTGGTTTTGACGGCAAGGATTTAAAGGTTTTATTGATTCGTTCTCACACCGATGAATTTAAGGGGCAGTGGTCGCTTGTCGGTGACTTGCTGACGCCCGACGAAGATATGGATAGTGCTGCATATCGCATCCTCTCTCAACGTACCGGCTTGGATGATATTTATCTCGAACAAGTACATGCTTTTGGGCGTGTAGAAAGACATCCGCTCGGCAGGGTGGTTACAGTGGCATATTATTCACTCATCAATATCAATGATTACAACGCAGAAACGGAAGCCGCATACGAAAACAGCGCAACTTGGCATAATGTAAAAGAAGTCGGCAAACTCGCCTTCGACCACAATGAAATCCTCACAGCTTCACTCGAACATCTTAAAGCCAATCTCGCTTCGCGCCCGATTGGTATCAATCTGCTACCCGAAAAATTTACGCTTACCGAACTCCAGTCACTTTATGAAGCTATCCTTGATAAAGAACTGGACAAGAGAAATTTCCGCAAAAAAATCCTTTCTATGGGCATCCTCAAAGACCTCAATGAATCGCAAAAAGACGTAGCGCATCGTCCCGCCAAATTGTATAGTTTTGACCGCGAGGGCTATGATGCCTTGCTCAAATCTGCTTTTTGAGATTTTTGATTTCGTGATTTTTGATTGTATTTCGCTACGCGAAATATGTTATTTTTGTATATTGATGAGAAGAGTTTTGTGAAACAAAATTGACTCTTTGACATTTTTTGCAAATAGTATCTCATGCAGAGAATGCAGAGGTCGCAGAGAATTGATTATCAGCACTCTGCGTTCTCTGCGACCTCTGCGTGAAAAGAGCATTTTATTGAATTTGCAAAAATTGTCAAAGAGTCATAAAAATTTTCTCAAATCAAAAATCACGCAATCAAAAATCAAAAATTATGCGTCTTTCTGTACTACTTTCTGTCCTCTTTCTTTCTCAAATTTCGTTGGCACAAATCGTCACGACTGACCCACTTTTCCCCACTGCGAATGATGTCGTAACCATCACATACGATGCCACCCAAGGCACAGGACAACTCACTGACGTCACGCCCGTGTATATACACACAGGCGTGATTACGGATGTAAGCGCACCCGGCGAATGGCGGTATGTTGTCGGCAATTGGGGCATAGCAGACCCGACTTTAGAGATGATAGATATTGGCAATAATCTCCATCAATTGACCTTTCATATCCGCGATTATTATGGTGTGCCGGAGTCGGAGGAAATTTTGGAAATGGCGTTTGTATTCCGCAATTTTGATGGCACATTAGAAGGGAAAACGGAGGATGGAATGGATATTTTTGTGCCTGTTTATCCTGACAATGCTTTTAGTGTATCTTTCACAAATCCTACGGAAACGGAGTTTTTTGTCAGCCCAAATGAATTTATTCCCATTGCTGCGACTGCATCTGCACAAGCAAATTTCATGTTGTACATTGATAATATTTTAATTTTTCAAGCAGCAGGAACTGAATTGAATTATAATCTCCAAGCTGGACTGAGTGGTACACATGAGGTGCGCGTGGTAGCGGAAGCAGATGGAGTTACGGCGGAAGATATTTTCAGATATACTGTCAATCCGAATTTGAATATTGAAGAAGTACCTGCGGGTTCAGACTTGGGTTTAAATGAATTGAATGACAACACTTTACGCTTGGTACTACACGCGCCGGATAAGGAGTTTGTGTATGTGATTGGTGATTTTAATGATTGGGAAATTGATACGGATTTCTTTATGAATCGCTCGCCGGATGGTGCGACTTGGTGGTTAGATATTGAAGGGCTTACGCCACAAACGGAATACGCTTTTCAATATTTTGTGGATGGTAATATTCGGATTGGCGACCCATTCAGCGAGAAAATCCTCGACCCATTTCATGATGGGGAAATTGGCGCGACTTATCCCAATTTGAAACCTTATCCTACGGGAGAAACGGTGAACGCAGTAACGGCTTTTACATTAGGAGAAGAAGCGTATGATTGGCAAATTGATAATTTTGAAAAACCCGCTAAAACTGACCTCGTTATTTACGAATTATTGATGCGTGATTTTCTTGTTAAACATGATTATAACACACTGATTGATACGCTGAATTATCTCGAAAATTTGGGTGTAAATGCGATTGAATTGATGCCTGTCAGCGAATTTGAAGGCAATCAAAGTTGGGGTTATAATCCGTCATTTCATATGGCATTGGATAAATATTATGGCAATGAAGAAAGTTTCAAACGCCTTGTGGATGAGGCACATGCGCGAGGCATTGCAGTGATTTTGGATGTGGTGTTTAATCATGCCTTTAGTCAGAGTCCTTTGTGTCAATTGTATTGGGATTCGGCAAATTTTCAACCTTCGCCCGACAATCCCTATTTGAATGTAACGGCAAGACATCCCTTCAATGTCGGCTACGATTTTGACCATGAAAGTGTCGCTACACAAGCTTGGGTTGACCGCGTGATGCGCCACTGGATACGTGAGTTTCGGGTAGATGGTTTTCGTTTTGATTTGTCGAAAGGTATTACCCAAAATTTTAATACAGACGTGGGCGCGTGGTCGGCGTATGATGCTTCGCGGATTGGGTTGTTGAAGCGTATGGCGGATGTTTGTTGGGCAGAAAATGAAGATTTTTATGTGATTTTAGAGCATTTTGCTGCTAATAATGAGGAAACTGAATTATCGGATTATGGCTGTATGTTGTGGGGCAATGAAAATTATAATTATAACGAAGCGACGATGGGTTACAGCTCAAATTTGACGAATATTTCCTATCAAAATCGCGGTTGGTCAGACCCGCATTTAATCGGCTACATGGAAAGCCACGACGAAGAACGACTCATGTACAAAAATTTGTTGTACGGCAATTCAAGCGGCGATTACGATGTGCAAGAATTACCAACGGCATTAGCACGACAGGAGTTGGCAGCAGCATTTTTCTTCACCATTCCCGGTCCGAAAATGTTGTGGGAATTTGGCGAATTGGGCTACGATTATTCGATAAATCATTGCGTGAATGGCACGGTGAATGAGAATTGTAGGCTTGACCCAAAGCCCATTCGTTGGGATTATTTTGAAATGACCAATCGCCGACGTGTGCATGATGTATATAAGGCATTGATTGACCTGAAGAAAAATTATGCGACTTTCAAAACAACTGATTATCAATTGGATGTAAATACTTCACACAAACAAATTTACCTGAATCACGATGAAATGAATGTGGTGGTACTTGGTAATT
>CALHBW010000390.1 GCA_937930625.1 uncultured Saprospiraceae bacterium
ATATTGCCGTTTTCGTCGGTTTGTCGGGTGTTGTTGAGGTCGGTGGAAACAAAGTCAGTGATATTACCAACATCTTCTGATGTATTAATTTGAAAATCTTTGACAGCAGGTAATCCGGTAACATTATATTCCACCATGACAGGCGTATTATGATAACTGCCTTCAGGGCGTATCATTTTAGAACGACTCATGGGTGAAGCCTCAAAGTCGGTTTGTTGATAGGCTTTGGTGCTTTGTCCTACACCGAAAAAGTGACCAAGTGCATGAAAAATATATTGGAAAAATCCGGCATTTTCCAAAAAATCACCTGTGGGGGTAGATTGATTGTGAGGCGTGAAAGGAAGATAGCGTTTGGGCTGCCGCCCATCGGTATCATACTCGCTTATCTGAATGATGTCTTTTTCGAGTGGTGATTTTCCGGTGACGATACTTTGTAAAGTTCTTCCAAGTCCATCCATATATTGGGTACTCTGTACAAAATCATCGTCGTTGGACGCAGCTCCCGAAGATGCCCCTTCTATCCAGTGACTGTGTGTACGGATGTAATTGTGTGTAGTATTATCAGCAGGTAATTCCCTGTATCTGTACTGGTAGTCTGTTGCTAAATTGCCATCTTGGTCACGTACAGCAACCACACGTTCAAAGTCGTCATATTCATAAAACATGGGTTTACCGTTTTCATCGGCAGTGACCAAAGTTTGATGAGTTACGGGGTCATAGGTAGATGTGGTCATGAGGGCATCGACAGGGTGTAGGCGGAGTTCGTCGATAGCACCACTACCAGTAAATGTAACAAGACTTGTGGTAATATCAATGATTGCACTATGATAGTCCCATCCGTTGTCTGTATTTATATTGTCGTTAGAATAAACGACAGGAATAGGTGTACCACCGACTGAACCACTGCCACCATTACTCCAGAATGAGATTTGATATGTTCCCGGTGATACATTGGCAGATGCAATTGGATTTGAACCGGCACTATTTCCAAATATACCTACTGTTGTATTGCCACTAAATGACCAGTTCCCATTACCATAAGTTTCAAATCCCGTATATGCAATATCAGAATAGGCGGCATTAGTGACGCTTGCCATTGTCAGTAGTTCGTCGTCACTGAGAATGATGGAATTGGGTGTGCCGCCGTCTTGGGTGCTTTGTTTGGGGATGCCTGTGGTGCTGTACTCTTCGTATGTGGTGTGGAGTTCGTAACGGTTATCCATATTAAATGTACCGGAACTGATACTGGACAGTGCGAGGTTGTTAATCATCTCAAGATTACCGTTATTATCAGCATCAGGAAATGTGAGACGGTAAGTTTGATAGGGAACAAGGTCTGCACCGTTGGGCTGATAAGTCGTAATTTGTCCGCCAATGACATCACTGCCTAAGTAGCGTAAAGTTTCTACGGGTAAAAACAGGTGATTGGTCTGTGCTAAACCGATTCCTTCTGCCGCCTCGCCAGATGGAATATTACTTCCAAAATCGTAATCGGTCGTGTATTTGTAGGTAGTCTTATAAACCTTTCCATCGCTATTAGTGATACTCGTTTCGCGCAAGTTGTTATCATCAATTAAATCGCCGTCACTGTTAGTGTAGTCATAGATGAAGTTTCGCATAGTGACTCTAGCATTTGCGCCACTTTCATCGTATTGTGTAACCTCTTGTGCGGTCAAGTGTACGGGATAGATATACTCATAATAAGCAGTGGCACGGGCATTGTCGAAATCAGCCGCCATCCTTGCAGTAGGAGCGGGTCATTTGCCAAACCATAGTGTCTATTAATAGAGCGAACCTGATAAGCTGCTTCTGTATTGAGAGCAGTATAGTTATTAGAAGTACTTCTCAGCATAGTTCCGTCTGCTCTGTAAATGTCTTCCTGTAAGAGTTTACTGCGTTCTCTGTGTCGGTTTGAATAGGGAGCAGTATGGGTTTGCAGGCTCAACTCTAAGATGGAAGGGGATGGTGTCAGTTCTGCGGCATGTTCAAGTGGGTTTTCGTCCAAAAGGCTTGTTCCGCCTAATAAATCTTGGTCAAAATTGGAATAGTTTAGTACACGATGACCACCGTCCGCCTGAGTTTCCATAACAGTACTGTAACAGATGTGTCTGTTGGTCGTCTGACGCAAGGTATTGACATTATTGTGGTGGATATTCCAATACTTGACGTTATACTGACCATCGCCATCAGTGTCGTAATGACCGCGTTCTATACCATAACTTGTAAAGTCTAAAATACCACTGTTATTATAGGAGTAAGTTCTGGTGGTAAGAAGATTTGTGGCGTCTGAGGATTCGTAGTTATTTATAGCTTGGATTCTCAAACCGCCTACATTTTTTCCGTTGGTGATATTTATGAGATTGAAACCGGAATAATTTTGTTCATCACTGTAATTTTTTCTTAATTCTTTAAAAGTTGTGTTTTGTTCGTATGTGAATGTTTTGTACCCACCCGTCGGATAAATAATACCCTTCAAAACGCCTCTTTTGGTGAGACTTCCATTGGGTGTCATTTGTGTTGAGTTGATATACTGCTCCGGGTTTATAACGGGGTCAATAAGGCAATTAAAACCTTCCACCACAAAAGCCTCACCATTATAGTAACCCCAATGGTCTACTTCAAATGAATGATAGTCAGGCATATTACCGGAATTGTATCGAAACTGATAGCCGGGAAGTTGGTTATTACTATCATCAATTTCATATACTTCACGAAGCATCAGACGATTAGCCGTACCACTTGCATCATTATATATCAACTCCATTTCTTTCTCTGTCGTGCCGTCACGTTTAGCAGTGATTTTTGTTAGTTTGGGATATTCCGAATAGGTGTTTTCGTCTAATCCAAGTATATCAATATTACCATAATTATCCTGATTAGAATTTTCCGTTGTAAATTCAATGACATTACCGTCCGTTCCTGTAATTTCTGATAAATATGAGGGATAAATAATATGATAAGTATCATAAAGTTTGTAGTAACAATTACTAATAACAGGTCCATGAAGGAACTCATTCGGACCGCAGGTTATTTGTCCCAGTACATCACAATCATACTCATTATGCAAATTGATATTCAGTGACTTTCTGAGTATAATCCCTGAACGCTGATAGGTGAAATCAATAATATTACCATTGACAGATTCAATACTTGTCAGATGCCATGCGGTGGGGAATAAATCATAATCCATAGCATCGCTTTGATTGACTGTTCGGGTATATTCTACCGAAGCGGATGTGCCGCCAAAGGTATATTTTGTGCCGTCATTAGCGGTGATAGTAAAGGACTCAAAGCCACGCCCTATATTATCAAAGTTTAAGCTGAACTCGGTTGATAAGTCAAAATTACTTACAGGAGTATCATTAACGGACATTTGAAAATGCTCGCCACTATTGGTCGTAAATACCCACTCACGTTCATGATTAAGGTAAAACTTACCGGAATAACCTGCAAAATTAAAGATAAACTCGTCCGGTTCATAGTCATCAAAATCTTGATTCGTGGGTAGAGGTGCTGAAGGCCAGTCAATGTTCAAAGCATCTGAATTGTAATCGCTGTCATAATAACCGTCGGATGCCTCGTCGTGCTTCCCTTTCGTAATACGCACAATAGAACCTCCTGCTTGCAAATGCCAGCCCAAGCCGACCCATCCGGGGTGTTCGTCAGGTTTTACGGCGTCAGGGTGATACTGCAATGTGACCGGAACAGAAATATCCACATCTTCCAATATACAAACCGGAACGTTGATACTTGGAAGACCTACACTTAGACTTCGCGGCACCACTGCATGTAATCCGGCAGATGTGGCATTGGGGCTTAAAGGCGCGGAAGTAAAACTTGGTTCTGTATTGAAGTAAGCAATAAGAGATTCTTGGGCTAAGGCATTCTTTGAGAGGTAAAAAATGCTTATCAGCATCAAAATCATAGGTGTTATACACTTTCTCATGGTTGTATAAATTTTTGGTTAAGAAAAATAATAGCAAACCTACCCGACAGTATGAATATGTCAGTAGATTAAATGATGGAAATCGGATAAATTGTCAGTTATAATTTGGAAAGACTAAGTCTTTGTGGCTAATCTTATAATTGAATATTAGCAGTGCTAATATCCTATTTTTTTATGGTTGAGCAAATAAAATAGTTATTTTTCTATAAAAAAAAATACATTTTATATTCAACTTATAAACGATACGTAACATATATTTTAGACATAGTTTTAGTTGATTGAAATGTCTTTGGTAGTGCTATAAATGTAATACTCAAACTTGCCTTGCATTTTGAAAATGCAAGACAAGTCGCCATGAATTAGCATTACATCTAAAGGACTACCATGTCTTTTACTACTACGTTTATCAAAAACAGAAAAAAGAAAAGCTCTCTCAATAAAATTGAGAGAGCTGTGTATTATTGTCTAATCTAAGAGCATGTTTAAAAAATTACTTCGTACTAATCACTTTCACAGGCGGACTTATCATCTGCCCGTTTGTAATTTGTACAAAATAAATACCTGCTTCTAATTTTTTATTCACCGTATGAATGTCTTGTGTGTTATTCACAGGAGTCGTATATACAATTTGACCAAGTGCATTGCGAATATCAAGTCTTGTGTTGTCGTCCACATTTTCCAATGAATAATTAATCACTAATTGCTCATTAAAAGGATTTGGACTTGCCGTGAGTTGGATATTTTCATCAATTGCATCTGCTACATTTACAAAGCCTTCAACAACTTCAAAGAGGTCAAGAGCTGCTTCTACCAAATGCTGCGCGCCATAATCTCCTGTTTCAAAAATCACTTGCACATCAGCCGTAGTCTCAAAATAATCTTTTACCCGAATAACTGATTGCGGACGCCATTGGGACAAGCTGTTCTCAATGGTTTCTACAACAACCTCTGTATTGCCATCAGTAAGGCGTACTTCCAATCTATCGTTGGCTGTACCTTGTCCACCTGCATTGACAAACCATGTGTAGTAAGTAACATAGGGGTCAATCATCGAAGATAAATCCATTGTCGGCGATGTGAGTACAGTGATTCCTTCGTCAACATCATGTGCTCCGGCTGAGCCACCGCCGTTTCCGGTCACATAACAGTAGTCTCCCAAATCCGTTGTTATGTCATTATCAGTATTTAAAACAGTGCCATTACCGGATTGTGTGCCGACCGGTTCGCCACGTTCCCAGATACCACGAGATGCGTCGCCTGATATTGTCCAACCTAAATCCAGCATAAATTCATCTTTAATTCCTTCTTCTAATGCTACGGTCGTCGTTACAGGTCCGTTAATTTCTTGTCCTGATACGAGCTTGGTATTATAGCCCCATTTTCCTGCATAGATTTCGTAGGTTTCCTGAAGCACAGTTGCTGTAAAATTGCCTCCGGCATTTGTCGTGACTTCGTATTCAGCACTTTCGCTTTGCATATACACCGTTGCACCTTCGATAGCTGAATTATCAACTGCACTAATTACCTGACCTGAAAGTACGTAAGAAGGCTTGGGCATCAATGCCACATCTTGCATGGTTATTTCTCCATTGATGAGTGTCACTGCAATGGTTTGTGAAAAATATTGAGGATGACTATATGTTACGTCATAAGTTCCCGCATTGGCGTAGCCTGTCGAGTAAGTCCCCATGAGGTCAGATGATGTTGCGGTTGGTGTTGTGGTAATTTCGATATTTGCGCCGAGTATAGCACTGCCATTTTCTGCATCTGTGATGTTGCCTTCAAGGTAACAAGCGCGTACATAAGTAGGCATCAATACATCCAATCGACCTTCAAGATTTGAAGCCAACACAATGCCCGAAGGGAAAAATGGAAATGCTCCCCAGCATCCGCTAAATCCGCCGTCAGGACCGTCGTAAGTATCATAGTTACCTACTTCAACCAAATTATCAGGTTTATTGGCATCTACAATGACAACACCATCTGTGTAATGGGAGGTAACTAAGAAATCA
>CALHBW010000391.1 GCA_937930625.1 uncultured Saprospiraceae bacterium
GCATTTTAACGATTGGCATAAAAAATAAATCCGCATCATCCGCAAAAATCCGTGTTCCTACCTTAAACTTGCTCTTGACGCTTGAACTTAAACTTAAAAATGGTCACCATAATTCTCCCTGCACACAATGCGGAAGACACCATCGCCGATGCGATACGTTCTTGCCTCGACCAAACCTATGACGATTATGAATTGTGGGTCTTGGAAAATGGCAGTACAGACCGCACACTCGAAGTCGCTAAAGAGTTTGAAGGCGAAAAAGTCAAAGTATTTTCATTGGGAAAAACCGGTTTTCAGGGCGCACTCACTTGGGGTTTGGAAAATGCTACATCGAAGTACATTGCCCGTATGGATGCCGATGACATTATGATGCGTCACCGCCTTGAATGGCAGATCAATTTCTTGGAAAACACCGACGGTGCGATTATGATTGGTACGCATTGTGCCTACCTCACGCCCTTTGGCAGCATCATCGAGCGCAAACCCGGCAAGCCCGACCGCCAACTCAAAATCGAACATTTCAACACCCAAAATCAACCCATTCGCAAGTACTTTGGCGACCCGACGGCGATGTTTGACCGAGAGGCGGCAATCAAAGCAGGTGGCTACGACGACGAATTTACGATAGGTGATATACCACTTTGGATACGTATGTTGAAGGTCGGGAAATGTTTTGAATCCAATGAAGTTCCATTTATTTATCGCCTCAAACCAGCCTCCATGTCGCAAGGCTACAAGCCTTTCCTCGATAGCATCAACATCCGCAAAAAATACGCCCCCGAACAACTCGTAGATTGGCCCTCCGAAGTCCCTAAAGGCTATCAAAGCAAAGACAGTTTCGCTTTCTGGCGGCGCATCGCCGAATTTGCATTGCTGACCAACAACAAAAAAGAAGTCCGCAAAGCCCTCGACAAAATGATGCAAGAACCCGTCGGATTAAAGAAAAAAATGAAATCCCTCATCGGTTTCCGTTTTATACCGGGCTTTAAAAAACGCATCCAACAAAAACATAACAACCTCGAATTTGTCCGACGCCACGATTTGGAGGAGGCGTACAAAGAATATCTTTGACGTACCGATGTGTTCATGTGTTGAGGTGTACGTTTTTTGCATAGCGAAAAATAAATACGTCAGCACATCAGCACATCAGCACATCAGCACATCAGCACGCAAAAAATGAAAGAAACAATAATAGAAAAAAAGCGCAGTGCTTTTCGGTTCAATTTCCGTGAGGTACTCGAATATCGGGAGTTACTCTGGACGCTGACCTACCGCGATTTACGGGTCAAATACGCACAGACGGTTATCGGCTTTTTGTGGGTATTTCTCAATCCATTGTTTACGCTGATTATCCTCAATTTTGTATTCGGAACGGTAGCGCAGGTAGATACGGGCGAAGTGCCACATTTGATTTACACCATCGCGGGTATGTGTGGGTGGACTTACTTTCAGACCGTACTTGGTTCGGCAGGCGGTTCGATTATCAGCTCGCAAAATATGATTAAAAAAATCTATTTTCCGCGATTGGTCATTCCACTTTCCAAAGCAATTACAGCACTTATCAACTTTGGTGTCGTGATAGTTTGTCTGGGTATTATCATGGCGATTATGCGTTTTCCGCCAAGTGCGAATATTGTATATAGTCCGTTTTTTATCCTGATGGCACTCATATCCGGCTTGGCAGGTGGCATTTGGATGAGTGCCTTGACGATACGTTACCGCGATTTCCAACACATCACGCCCATGCTGTTGCGCTTGGGCATGTTTGTCACGCCGATAGCTTACCCGTCGAGTGCTGTACCTGAAAAATACCAACTCCTCTATCATCTCAACCCAATGGCTGGTGTCGTGGAAGGGATGCGTTGGAGTCTTGTGGGGGGCGACCCGCCGAGTCAGTATGCTTATATTTCGTTTATCCTCATTACAGTCTTGTTGATTACCGGGATTTTTTACTTTCATCGAGTGGAACGGGTGATGGCGGATATTTTGTGATTTTTGATTTTCGATTGAGTGATTTTCGATTGCTTGATTCGTAATTCGTTTTGCAGCATTTTTTTAGTGTTTGAAAAACACCAAAAGTATCGTAAAAAAACATCTAAAACCAAATTCAAAAAGATGAGAAAATTTACTTGTTTTATTGTTTGTACAACAATAATTCTAATTTGGTTTTCCTGTAATGACGACAAATATTTATCTCAAAAAACACTCAATAATTACGCGAAAAAAGCCCAATTAATTCAGCCAAATACATCATCCAATCCGCCCAATTGGTTTCAGCGAACAAGGCAAGCAAAATATCATTGAACTGTCTAAGCAATTAGAGTTTGATTATGGTAATTTCAATGATGAATAGAAAATCATCCCTTGCTTTCTCAACAAAAAATCCGTACATTTACTAATGCACAACCAAAAACTAAAATACCAAAAACAGTTAGTGCAATTTCCTGACTGTCCGGGTGATGAATTTGAAGAAGTAGAAAAAGAGGCGTATCGTTGGGTGCATCAACCTTTGATAGATAAAGACTTTTTGCCTGTAAATATTATCTCCAAGCCACCTCCGAGAATGTTGGACGATAGTGATAAAATGTGCATGGGTTACGGTTTGTCAATGTTTGATACATTTGAGAATGCTTTAGCCAAATATAAAAAGATATTCAGAAAACTCAGGTCACATCAAAAAATACAATTCAAGGAAGACAAAGGAAATTACATTGCTTTATTAGACGTGACAAAAAATATCGGTGTTGCTGACAAACCTAATGAAAAAAACTATGGACATTTCACTTTTCACGAATATGAGGAGATTGATTTGCAGGAGAAGGTGAAGGATTTGTACGAAATATTTAAAGAAAATGGAGAATTTGTTGATAAATAAGGAACATAAATTGGACGTTTCTAACTTCATAAGAGTTGGAGACTTATCCTATTTTGAAGGACCAATGTTGACTTTATTTGAAGACCTTAATACGGGAAATTTTTATTTATTTGATTGGGTGGATAGAGATGAAAAGTCTAATAGATGGCTCATTTATAATGTTTCCCCTGAATATTTGTTGCAATATTTGAGTGGAGAAATAACTCATACGACCCTTTTTGAAAACAGAGTAGAAAAGAATGTTTACTATATGGATATTGATAGTCAGAATGATTCCTTCCGTGATTTTGAAGCGTTTGAATTAAGCCAAATTTCCGAAAAATATCTGCCCAACCCCGACAACTTTTTTGATGTTGAAAATTGCCTTGCCTTTGAAGAAATAAAAACAGTACTCACCAAGTCATTATTCTTAGCTCACTGAAAACAAAATCGTCTATATCTACGTAAAACCCTTCTATCAAAACAATCGTACAGTGATTTGCTTCAAAAATAATTGATAAAACGAATCACGAGTCAACGAATTACAATAATAGTGCAAAAATACCAACTCAACTACTCGCGCTCCGATTTTGAGCGCATCCTCCGCGTTGTCCTTCAGACGAAAGAAGCACGCGAAGTCAAGCAATTTCAAGGCTTTATCAAATGGCTGTTCTTGGCTTTGCAAATTGTGATAATTGGCGGTGCAGCGGCATTTTATTTTGCCCGAATAAAAATTATTTTGATTGTGGTCGCTTTACTTTGTTTG
>CALHBW010000392.1 GCA_937930625.1 uncultured Saprospiraceae bacterium
GGGATTTTGAAGGGCAAATTCGACGCTTCGACGCAGTACGCGGTTGATTTTCTGCTGAATGTCTGTCGGAATATTTCGCCGGACGACAATGCCGCCAAGTGGAATGGGAAGCCCCGTATTCGTCTCCCAATATTCACCCAAATCAATCAGTTTCAACAAACCTTTTTCCATATAGGTAAAACGATTTTCATGGATAATCAAACCCGCGTCCGCATTTTCCGCTAATACAGCATTTTCAATATCAGAAAATAACATTTCTTCGCGATTATTCAGCTTCGGAAAAGCGTAACTTAATAGAAAATTTGCCGTAGTATATTTACCCGGAATGGCAATTTTTAATGCCGGAATTTGTTCATGTTTAAATTGTTGTTTCGCAATCAACAACGGTCCGCAGTTATTGCCCAAAGCACTGCCCGAATGAAGCAATTGGTATTGTTGAGTGAGATAAGCGTAGGCATGATAACTGAGTTTGGTGATGTCGATAGTGCCTTTCATGGCTTTTTTGTTCAGCACTTCCACGTCCGCCATTTCTACCTGAAAACCAAGTCCTTCTGTGTCAATTTTGCCATGTATCATGGCATCGAATATGAAAGTATCATTGGGACAAGGGGAGAAGCCTAAAGTTAGCATTTTATAGTTGATTGAGTTTATTCGTTTATTGAGTTGATTGAGTTCATTAAGTTTATGGAGTTATTAGGTTCATTGAGTTATTAGAATGTGATAAGCCATTAGGTTTAGTAATACATATAAATTTACATTTTACATACTTTATAAACCCGATACACTTTCCAAACTGAATGAACTAATAAACCCAATAAACTTATAAACTTAATGAACTTAATAAACCAACAAACTCAATAAACTTTATTACTTTTGACAGAGAAATAAATTTTTGATTATTATTCATAACTTCGATTGCCTTTAAATGTTCACTGTCCACCATCATCCTCAAAGGATTTCTAAATATCAACTGGACCAATATCTTTCGCAAGGTTGGTTCAGAATGGGGCAGTCTATTTTCACTTGTCATTTTTTGTATGTGCGAAATAATGTGTATTCAACGGTATGGATACGCCTGAATTTGCATACGCACGATTGGAGCAAACGCCAGCGTAAAGTGATGCGGCGAGTAGAAAGCAGATTTGAGGTAGAGGTGCAAAAGGCAGTCTTTGATGCCGAAAAAGAACGCCTGTATGAACGTTATAAAACACGCTTCAAAGAACAGATGGCAGAGAGCATTGATATATCGTTGATGAATGGTGTAAGTGACAATATTTACGATACTTATGAGGTAGCGATATATGACGACGGGCAATTGATAGGCGCGAGTTTTTTTGACTTAGGCGTGAAGGCTACCGCAAGTATCATGGGCATATACGACCCTGATTATGAGAAGTTTAGCTTGGGATATTACACGATGCTAAAGGAGATAGAGTTTTCGATAGAAACGGAGAAAGATTATTATTATCCGGGATATGTGGTGCCGGGTTATGAGCGTTTTGATTATAAGCTGAAGATAGGCGATGTGGATTATTTTTCGCCGGAAACACGAAGCTGGAAATCCCTCAAAGAAAACGATATGAATACGCTGCTCTCCCAGCAATTGAAGAAGAAAATGAAAGGCATATTCATGCGATTACAACGAAGAAAAATTCCCGTTGAAATGATGTTTTTTCCGAGTCCGCCGATGTTATTTTCTTTGATTGACCACGTATTTATCAGCAGTCCTTTGTGTGTGCTTTGTCACCAAAAAGAAAACGAAGATTACCCACTTATGATAGATTATGACGCCAAAGAAGATACTTTCCGATTGTATCGCGCAGGTATTGTTTTGAAATTATTATACGAAACAACTAAAGAAAATAATATGATTGAAGAAGTGATGAAGTATTATTAATCAGTTGATGGTTGATGGTTGATAGTGCATAGTTCAATTCATTCACTCATTCACTCATTCACTCATTCACTCATTCAAAATCACTCCCTCAAAGCCCAGACCCAATTCCCTTCCACGTCCATATAGCCAATTTTATTGCCTTGTTCGATGCGTAAAAGTTTGTTGCCAATATAGCGGGTAAGTTCGTATTCCGGTTCGAGAATGATATTGCCTTCGAGGTCGGCAATACCTGCAAAGCGATTGACACGCACCCGTGCGTAGCCTTCATCAAAATCATCAACACGACTAAATTTGGGCGCAATCAATGTGATACCATTCCGATTAATTACCCCCCACTTATTGCCTATTTTTACGGGTGCAACGCCATATTGATAAGGTTTTGCATTTTGGAAATATCCTTTGTACAATGCGCCGCTTTCATCCACGAAATAATACTTGTGATGACGAGTCCGTACCAATCCCCTACCCTCCGTAAATGCTTGCAAACTACTCACCTCCGGCTCAATGAAATATTGCCCCGATGAATCTATCAAACCCGAATTGCGATAGCCCATATACACCACCGCTTTTCCTTGTGTAAAGTCCTGACATTTAGAATATTGCGTCGTGATAACCTCACTGCCCGTAGAGTCGATATAGCCCCAGCGATTCTTGTACATCACCCGTGCGCGGTCTTCCGAAAAGCCCTCTGCATTGCTGTATTTTGGCAATACAATTTCTTCACCTTGTGCATTGATATAACCGTATTTTCCGCCCGACCGTACCACCGCAATTCCTTCTCGCAAGGGTTCGATTTGTGCGTATTTTTGCTTGGTCAATCGCTCACCTTGCCGATTAATCAGCACATAGCCCGACCCCTTGGATGCCAACTGTGCCACCGCCACACCTTCGGCACTAAATGGCGCAATTTTTCGATATTTAGGCTTCAAAATATAATCGCCTTGCGGGTCAATCAAACCCCATTCGCCACTGATACGCACCCGCGCCATCCCCTCTTCAAAATCCGAACATTCGTGGAAGGTGTGCGGTATCACCATCTCGCCTTTCTTACTGATATAGCCGAGTTTACTGCCTTCTTTTCGTGCGGGTGCTAAACCATCATTGAAATTCCCCACCTTCCGAAAATTATGCTCAATTACAAGGTCGCCGTTCAGATTGATGTAACCCCATTTTCGTCCGTGTCGTACTGCCGCCAAGCCTTCACTAAAAGGCTGCACCTTTTCGTATTTAAACGGCGTAACGGGTCGCCCTTGTGTATCTACAAAACCCCATTTGCCATTGCGCTTTGCACCAATGCGCTCCTCTGTGCAAGGCATCACATCTTGATACACGATGTCCGCCACTACACGTCCCAGCGAATCTATTACGCCATATTGTTCTTTATCAGCAAAAATACGAAGTAATTGATTATCAGTATTTTCGATAAATTTTATATTAGAAAATTCAGGGTCGAGCAGCGTACCGCCTTGTCGGTCTATCATGCCCCATTTGCCGCCGGATTTGATGAGGGCAATGCCGTTTTTATAACTTTGTGCCTTTTCGTATTGCGGTGAAATGACAGTATTTCCGAGCGTGTCGATGTAGCCCCATTCGCAGCCTTCGCAGTCAATCACGCCATCGCGAAGTAGCTTCAAATCGTATTTCGTCATGCCTTCCATGCTGTGCGGACTACCGACGTTTCCCATGTAAGTGTTCAGTTTTCCTAAGTCAAAATCGCCATTTTTTTCACGCAATTTAATCGTTCCTTTCCATGAAATATATGCCCGTCCCTCCCAAAATTGACCTATCCAACGCGCATTATCTTCGATGATTTTTCCCTTGCGGGTCATCAAGCCGTGTTTGCCGCCCACAAACACACATCGCGCCACCGGAAGTCCCGTAATTTTGATGTCATTCAATTTAATATCAATCAAATTCATCTGCGTAGTAGGTTTCCCAACATCATTATTGATAATACCATACACCACATAATGATTGAAGCGGGTGCGGTCAAGTATATGGTCGCTATTCGTGCGCCGCATCACCACCGTAAAACCCAAATCCCGATGAATATCAATATCGTCAAATGTAGGTTGAATAACGATTTTTCCTGTCGCACGGTCACGTAAACCCCATTTCCATTGCTCTTTGATAAAATCCTGATACCATTCAAATTTTTCGACTATATTTTCCTCCCAATCATTACGAAAACCACCACCTTGACTTGATAGTTCTCTGTCGCGTCTGCCGCCGATTTTTATAGTACCGTATTTTTTGAATTTATTCTCTTCTTCAAGGCGTCCTTCATCATTGAAAGTGAGCAAATCGAGCTTGCCATCAGAGAAAGCGCGTACCGTTCCGTCCACGACTTCTATACGTTCATATTTTGGCGCGATGACCTCCTCCCCTTTCGCATTTACGATACCCGATAAATTATTTTTTCTGACTATCGTAATGTTTCCGTTCGGGGGTGCAACATAGTCATAATTAATAGGAACTAAGGTACGAATCATACTACTTTCTCCCTGTGGATTGGCTTCCACAACGCCCCAATTTCCATCTTTCAACACCCGAAATGTACCACTTTGATTATAGGTGATAACCTCATCATAATCAGGCGGTAAGACAATATTTCCTTCCGCATCCATCAAACCCCTTTTACCATTTTTAATACAAAAAACATGGTCGTCGAAAAAGGCGCGAAAAGCACCAAATTCATTTTCGCTGATAAGCCGACGAGCAGGGTAAGAATACAGGCTTTTTCCAACGGAATTTTCGACCATAATAAAATTATTGCTCAATGTAGTGATAGTGTCCCATTCGCCATTCAACAACATATTTTTATCGCGGTCATTTGCACCCCATAATTCATTTTTTTTATAGAAAAATAAATCGTCATTATGTATTTTTATTTCTTGAAAATGTGGTGGCAAAATAACCTTTCCCATCACATCGGTAAGTCCTCTTCCGAGGGTGTCTTTGGTGAGTACGTAGCTATCTTTATGGAGTTCGATTTCGTGGTAATTTGGTGGGCAAATTTGTCGCCCGGAAATATGCACCATGCCCCATTTTTGGTGTTGCGTGTAAGCTAAATATTCGCCTTCACACACTTCGATGAGTTCGTAAGTCGTTTCTAAAATAGTGCGCCCTTCTTGATTGATTACTTGCCGTTTTTCTCCATCAAAAACCACAAATAAAGTGGAGTCCAATATGCTCACATCCACATATTCTGCCGGAATAATAACCTTGCCCGTCTTATCAATTAAGCCCGTTTTACCTGCTTTTTGTACTACGGCATAATCTTCGTCATAGTCGCCGACGACATCATATACAGGCTCTACGATGACCGTTCCTTTATCGTCAATCAAGCCCCACTTCCCGTCTATTTTGACCGGATAACGTTGTTGGGCAATTACGATAATAGGTAAGCAAAAAATTAAAATCGGAATCAGGCGCATAATGTGATTTTTAATGTAGCACAGGCTTCCAGCCTGCCCTTGCGTTAGGCACTTATTCACCAACTCTTGCTCAATTTTGGCAAGAAATGAATAGATGAGTAAATGAGTAAATTTTTGAATGTAATAATGTTCTAATGAATCAATGAAAAACTTCTGAGGGGGAGAAAAGATTTACTCATTTCATCATTTACTCATCTACTCATTTGGTAGTGTTAGGATTGACCATAAAAAACCGCAAATTAAGACGCGGTGCAGGCTGGAAGCCTGTGCTACGTTTATAACGTTAAAAACGAAAAAAGCTACATTGAAATTGTTGGGTAAATACATAACTACATTTCATTTTTAATGAGTGTTTCACAAATCAGTAGTCACGACTAAAACACCTCCAAACCAGAACGTCATTCTGAATTTATTTCTCCCGTACAGCTGTCGGGACTCCTAAACCACAAGCACAATGTTGAATGTGAGCTAAAAAATTATATTCCATTCAAAAACAACAAGTTATATGTTTTGTGCAACATGGGTTCTCTATCGTTCGGGAGATACTGAAATAAATTCAGTATGACGGTTACTTTTTGGGTTTTTTATTTTGAGTGAACTCACCACCGATTTGTAACACACTCATTTTTAATAAAAAAATCTATTCTGCTACCAACCTTTCAACTAAAAGTTTCGTTATAAGTATTAGATATGGATTTTATTGTTTAAATTTGTATTCAGATTCAAGTTCAAACTTCCACTTTCCCCGAATTGGTATGATAATTGAAAATCAGAAAGTGTACTGCGGTTTCGCGGTACAAATTTTTTGTTAAGTCATATTTAGTCATTACATTTGCAAAGTATTAGTTTAGATTTTAATTAGTTCTTAAAAGTTATAAGATATTCATTTTTAATAATTTAGAAAACGAATAACAAATCAACTAATTACGAATAACGAATTTACTGATTGCGAATTTTAAAACTCAAATAAAAGAAATGAGAAAAATACTTTCACTTTTTGTGTTGATGGCTTTTGTTGCCACAGCTATGTTTGCACAAACCAAAGAAACTGTAAAACCACAACCGATAGTCAAACCTGCGGTTGAGACTCCTGTTAAACCTGCGGTTCAGACACCTGTTGTTAAGTCTGCTGCTCCGGCAGTCGCTACTGAAGGTGGTGCCAAAATGACCTTTGAGCAAACAACCGTTGATTACGGTGATATTGAGCAAAACAGCGACCCGCTTCGCGTGTTCAACTTTGTCAATGACGGTGATGCACCATTAATCATCAAGCACGCTAAAGGTAGCTGCGGATGTACTGTGCCACGTTATCCGAAAGAGCCTATCATGCCGGGCGAAAGTGCAGTCATCGAAGTAAGATACGATACTAAGCGCATAGGACCATTCAATAAGAGTATCCGCTTGACCACCAATGTACAAGAGCAACCTATCATGCTCTATATCAAAGGTAAAGTCAGCAAAGCACCTGCAGGACTTCCTGCTGCTCCATCTAACTTGAACGGTTTCTAAGCCGAAAAATATATTACAATATTTGTCAAGCCTTGCGAGTTTTCGCAAGGCTTTTTTTATTTTTGTGTTTCTAATCGTGTTGTTGTGTTACGATAACACAATAACACAATAACACCGTAACACTGTAACACAATAATATGCCAAACATATCTAGTCGCGCCCAAACCCTCCCCGCTTCACCTATCCGAAAGCTCGTCCCTTTTGCAGATGCAGCCAAGCGTAAAGGCAGAAAAGTATATCACTTAAATATCGGTCAACCCGATGTCGCAACGCCTCCGAATGCACTACAAGCTGTCCGCCAGTCAAACTTTGAGGTACTTGCTTACGCACCCTCTGCCGGCACGAATGAGTATCGCGCAAAATTGGCAAAATACTATGCAGAAAAAGTCGGCACACAGCTCTCACCGGATGATTTTATCACCACTACGGGCGCGTCCGAAGCCCTTAATTTTGCGATGATTGCATGCATGAATCCGGACGATGAACTCATTGTACCCGAACCATTTTATGCCAATTATAATGGCTTCTCCATTGCAGGCGGTATCAAAGTAAAACCTATTACGGCAAGTATCGACAATGGATTTGCACTGCCGCCAATACAAGATTTTGAACAAAAAATCACCCCACAAACAAAGGGTATTCTTATTTGTAATCCATCGAATCCTACAGGATATTTGTACTCCAAAGAAGAACTTTTGCAATTGCGGGACATCGTTTTAAAGCATAATTTATTTTTGTTTGTAGATGAAGTTTATCGTGATTTTGTGTATGATAATAAACAATTTCATAGCGTTCTCAATATCGAAGGATTGGAAGAGCATGTCGTTGTATTTGATTCTATATCAAAACGTTACAGTTCGTGTGGTGGGCGTATTGGCGCGTTGGTCAGTCGAAATAAAGATGTGACAAATTCCGTTATGAAACTGGCACAAGCAAGGCTGAGTCCGCCGACTTTCGGGCTGATTGTCGCCGAAGCCGTGCTGGATGCTCCCGCTAATTATGTCTCCGATGCCATCCTCGAATATGACCGTCGCCGCAAGCTACTCATCCAACGACTCAATGCGATGGGTGGCGTCATTGCTCCCACGCCCGGCGGTGCATTTTATGCCTTTGCACAATTACCGATTGATGATTCTGAAAAATTTTGCCAATGGTTGTTAGAAGAATTTGAATATAATAACGCTACGGTCATGATGGCACCGGGGTCGGGATTTTATGCTACGAAAGGATTGGGTAAACAGGAAGTTCGTATAGCATATGTACTCAATGAGCAAGATTTGAATATAGCAATGGATTGCTTAGAGAAAGCATTAGTAACGTATAATGAGAAGTGATGAATCGTGAGTTTTCACTCATTCAAAATTAATAAATACTATGAAAAGATTAATTCCACTATTGATACTCGCCTTCGGCGTAATTGCCTGTAATTCAGATGGCTTAGAAACTATTAGCCTCCAAGAACATGGCGCGAATATCGACATCAAAATCCCCCCGGGTGCAGAAGTCACTTCCGAACCTATCGGATACCGCAAACAAATCTTTGTACAACAAGATAAATTTAACCTTATAGTACTTGTTGGAGATGAAGAAACAGAGACTGCTGCGGAAATAAAAAAAGAAAATCTGGAATCCGTCAAAGCACTTGATATTTTTTCGGAAATCATTCAAGAAGATGATAATGGTTTTATTTATGAAATCAATCAAGGAACAGGTAAAAATTACGATTTCCGATACGTATATGTCAAAAACGGTACTTCTCATGGTTTTCGTCGAAATTTTGTAGGAGACTACACGCTCGATGAAGTGAAGACGATGTATAATGCGGTGAAGCAGAAGTAGTTGATTAGTTGATTGGGTTTATTAAGTTGATTAAGTTGATTAAGTTGATTAACTTGACAATGTTAAATTAAGTAATTGAAGTCCATATTTCGAATATTCAAAATTTATCTTTGGTTCTTTGCAATCATTTTATTCTCAAATAGTTGTAAAGAATCAGACTATTCATTTATTGCTTTACCTAATAATCAAAATGATAGTAGAATAGATTCAAGATGGAACTAAATTCTCGTTGAAATTGTTCTTTAGGCAGCAATAACAAACAACCACAAAAAGCAAGTGCCGTAGAAAAGAATTACTTCGTAACTATAACGATCCTAAGGTAGCGTAATTCGGGTGACCGAACTAGCGAAGTCGGGCAAAAATCCGACAGGGCAAAATGCTGCAAAGCGCAAGTCTCTCGCAAGAAAGATGTCGAATTGCCCGCTCACTGCCTTCGATGTCCCTCGTTGAAGGTAAGAGCGATTGCTTTTCCAAAAGCAAACTTTTCTTTTCGCCCTTTTGCCTTGCTTTTTGTGTTGTTTTTTGTGAAATTATCAATAAAAAACTCGCCTTGCATTATTAGAAATGCAAGGCGAGTTTTTTTATACAGAACGATTTAAAAAATCGTTTTACGTTAATATCGCATTAATTTCTCCACAAAAAGCTGTCCTCCGTCAAGGTCAATAAAACGAAGGAAATAGATGCCATGTGGAAGGAAGTTAACATTCATTGTTGATTCATTATCCACAAATTCGATAAAGCCCTCGTCTGCTACGCGTCCGTGTGCATCCACGACCTGTACACGCGCTACACCCGTATATGCATAGCGTATGTAAATATCATTACTCGCCGGATTTGGGAAAATTTTAGTGGCTTGATAAAGGTCTTTTCCTGTACAGTCTTGGTCAATATTATCATCGGGAATTTCGGGAGCAGTTGGATAAGAATCACTGCGCGTATCATCGCAGTCGGTATTATCGGTAACATAACCTGTGGGTGGCTCGCTAATACAAGTATCTACCATCATATTAATATCACCGTAATTATCACCATCCGAATCGAGGTAGTAGCGATTTTTCGGCAAACCATCGTCGAATAAGCCGTTGCAATCATTGTCAATCGCATCACAGATTTCGGGGCTATTTGGATGGATAGAGGCATCCGCATCATTACAATCAAGTGCAATGGAAACATAATTTGGCGGTGCTGTCGTACAGGTATCAATGCTAATCAGTGCATCACCAAAACCGTCACCGTCATTATCAAAATAATAGACAAATCGCGGTAAACCATCATTGATTTCACCATTACAATTATTGTCAATGGCATCGCAAATTTCCGGTGAATCGGGGTGAATATTCGCATCCGCATCGTTACAATCAAAATCATTTGACACATAACCTGTTGGCGGTACAATCAAGCAAGTATCCAATGAGACACCTCCACTACCTGAAGCACTACCAAAGCCATCACCATCCATGTCTATAAAATAAGTTGTGGTCGTCAAGCCTTCATCAACTACGCCGTCGCAGTTGTCATCTATGCCATTACAAATTTCTTCGGCATCAGGATTTACGTTAAATTTGGTATCGTCGCAATCGGTATCATTGGCTGCATAACCCATTGGCGGAGTGGTCAGACAAGTGTCTATTATGGTGCTAATATCTCCAAATCCATCACCGTCATTATCCAAGAAATAGGTATTTTTTGGAATACCATCATCGGCGAAGCCGTTACAATCATTATCCAACGCATCACAAATCTCCTCCGCGCCCGGATATACACTTGCGTTATTATCATCACAATCTTCATAATCATAATAACCATCGCCATCTTGGTCGCGATAGAAATACGATTCGGCAAGCAGGAAAGCATCTATACCAATTTCCATACCCATGAGGCGTCCCGGAATATCATCAGCCGGAGGATGGATGCCACCCCAAATACGTGATAAACTGCATTGGTCAGAAGCATCGCGGTAGGTTGCCCATTGCAAGACAAAATCCTGACTCGGACCTTCCTCAAAGACCAAAAATTCATTCATTTCCACCGGAAATTCGCCCATACCGCCGGGAAAATACTCATCTCCTGTGAGCATAGTCAGTACTTCGGCAGCAGCGCGCGAGTAGGTCGAATGTCCTGATACATAACCCGCAAATGGTGGCGTTACAAAAGAAGGGCGTTGATAGGGCCACCATTCCTCTGCCAATATCCAACCAACACCCGCCATGTCTGTTTCTTCGTCATCAATGTACTCCGGTCCGCGCCATGCGCGAACTTTTATTTTACCAACATGCTCATTATTCGGTCCTGAAAGTGGGTCAGCGGCTGTTACGCGCTCTACAAAACCTGCGGTAAGTGGCAGTCCACCGGGGTGAAAATTCGGAAAAAGTGGCAAGCTGCTCTGCCCGTTATCTGCCATACATCGAATGGCACTCATCGGGCGAATGTAATCATACCAACCCTTGCAACCCCAAGCCGTAACCGCAGAATCATGCATGGCACCACCCAAAGCGAAATAGGCTTTTACATCCCATTCCAAATCATTTTCCATCTCAACGATACCTCTGAATTTTTTCTCTAAAAGCGGATTATCATTCACATAATTCAAAATTGTAAACCAATGACCGGGAGGCGTTTCGGAGTCAGGTCCGTCTGCCCAAAACTCCGCAAGTACACGCGTATAATCGCCACGCGGCACAAATTGCGGGGCGTAAGGCGCGCCCGTGTAGGGGTTAGTTTCATGTCCGATACTAGGGTCGCCGCCGTTTACATCATCATAAAAATCGCGCAAACCAGCCACCGTCGTCGGATAATCTTGCACATTTCCAATTGAGGCGGGCGAAATGTCCCATATCACACCATCCGTAGGGTCAAGGTGTGACGACCATTTGGACACCAATGCAAAACCCCATTGATATTCTTCCGAAATTGGCGTTACCTGATCCATGTCGAGGTAAGGTGGTGCGCCGGGGTCGTGATAAACATGGTAGTCGTTGCCATCTCGCTGGTAGGTCGTTATATCGTCGGCAGTCATAGCGAAGGGCGTGACATTTCCCCATTCGGGACTCAAAAACGGAGGAGTATTAAAAGGTATCGGATTGCCGGACTGGTCAATAAAGACATCCAACGTTAGTGGCTGCCAACGGTTGGGGTCAAGGATATTTGGATTGCCCGGATTGTCTGTTATCATCGGCGGATTGACGGGTTGATAGTAGAGATTATTATAAAAACCTTGTTCGTTTGCACCATCCAGAAAGCCATAATTAATCAAACATTCAGCAACATAATTGCCCAATGCGGCAGGAGAGCCTGTAGAATAATTCGTGGAAGTAAATGCAGGTGTATAACCGAGTTCTACCAATTTATTATTCGCTTCGGCAACGATAAAAAACACACCCGGCGCATTATTAAACCGATGTCGAATCAAACGATACATGGCATAACTAATCGCTTCATTTCGTGCGGCTTCTACGTCGTTGGGCGTGGGTACACCATCGAATTGACAGGTAAATCCATCAACAGTTTTACCCAATAGGTAGGTTTCAGCATTTTCGTCATATGCTGCCCAAATATCATACATGGCTATCGAGCTATGCCACAGATTCCGGGCATGTACGGTTGGTCGGGCAAAGTCATTTCTGATAGCATTGAGCAGGACTTCATTCCATTCGCGTGCTACGGAATGGTCTTGTGCAAAGGTGGTGTTGATACTGGCAAGTAGCAAAACGCCAAAGAATAGGTTTTGTAGATTTTTTTTCATGTATTTGTCGTCGTGGCGATAAAAAATGTAAAGATAAGGTTTTTCGTGCTGATGTGCTGACGTACTGATGTGCTGATGTGGTGGCTTACTAATGTGTTTATATTTTTATGTGTTAATGTTTATTATTTATTATTTTGGTTGTTTTTATTTTATAAGTAAAAATATATTTTAATGTTTTTTTTAAGAAAATAATATTTGATAATTTTTTTACAGTAAAAAATTTCGATTTGTAAATGCGCTAAACTCTTACATCAGCACACCCACACATCAGCACTATTTCATCCCACGCTTCCCAATCTCAATCGCTTGCACTTCCATGATTTGACTTTCGTGAATGGAAAAACGAAGTAAAGTCTTGACTTGGTGAAAACCATGCACACCACAAGCACCCGGATTCATGTGTAGCAGTTTGAGTTTTTTATCCGGCATCACCTTTAATATATGCGAATGTCCGGTAATGAAAAGACCGGGCGGATTCGCTCTGATATCCTCTCTAATGCGCTTATCGTACCTGCCCGGATAGCCGCCGATATGCGTTATCCACACATCAAGTCCCTCACAATCAAAGCGTTGGTGAAGCGGGTAGCGTTGGCGTAGGGCTGCGCCGTCGATATTTCCATAAACAGCACGGAGGGGTTTGAAGGCTTCGAGTTGGTCGGCGAGTTTGATGGTGCCGATGTCTCCGGCATGCCAGATTTCGTCGCACTCCTCGAAGTATTTGAAGACCTTTTCGTCGAGAAAGCCGTGGGTGTCGGAGAGTAAGCCTATTTTTGTCATATTCATAAGTAGCACGGTGCTTCCAGCCCGTGTTAAAAAAAATGCAAGGTAAGGAACGCGGCATAAATAAGTTTAGGGAACACGAAGAAAATAATCTACACGCTTGTTACCCTTTTTACCATCCTTTAAGAGGGGGTGACGGGGGGGCATCGCGCTCGTAGCGCAAAGTAGGTTAATTTCAACTTCGTCGCTTCCCACTGTGATGTCTTTGACGATAAGTTCGACTATCGTCCGTTTATCCTCAAAGGTAAGGTGTTCCCACCGACTGTACAAGTCCTTTGTCTCGTGGATGATCTGCTTACTGCCAGTCATATACTGGTTGAGTCCTGCAATCTCATTCTGTAGAGCAGTTATGTGAGTACGTACCTGTGTACGTTGTTCTGAGACAGGGGTATAATGCTCAGGAAAGTCATCATCTGATAATACGCCCTTTGTGTTGAGACGGATAATATTGTTGAGTTCTTCGCTCAATTTACGCTCCTGCTTCTGTAATGATTCAAGTTCTTTTTGTTTGTCATGGATGCTGTTTTTTGCGTCAGATAGGTATTGTTCTGCTTGCTGCTGCGAGTTGAGAAATCCTTTGAGTTGTTCGTGAAAAATAGTTTCCATGACATCAATCTCAATCTTATTTCGACAACCGCGGCAAACATACTTCGGAGAGTTTGAGACAACATACATTTTTCCACCACATTGACATCTGATGTGACTTGAAAATAAATGAGTGACACGCTTTGCGGGCTTTCGTTTGATTTGATCTAAGATGCGATTACACTCTTCCCACAATTCTTCCGACACCACCGCAGGGGCTTTCACAAACACCCATTCATCTTCCGGTTTGGCAGTCATAACACCCTCTTTCATGGTGGTATGATTAGCACGACGAAGCCCTTTTGAAATTGGGTCTTTGAG
>CALHBW010000393.1 GCA_937930625.1 uncultured Saprospiraceae bacterium
GGGGGGCGGTACGATTGTCAAACAATTGGATAGGCTGGATTATAATGTAGAAGTCGTAGAAATAGATGAACGGGTAAAAGATGTTTCGATTGAATATTTTGGAATGGACCCGAATACCATTGTTCACATTGACGATGCGCGGCATTTTCTTAAAACCGTCGATAAAAAATATGACATCATAATTTATGATACTTTTCTGAGCGAATCTGTACCCGAACATCTACTAACCATCGAAGGTTTTGAAGATGCCAAACAAAAACTCAAAAAAGGCGGGATGATTATGACCAATTTTTATGGTTACATTAAAGGAGAAAGAGGCAAAGCGGCGCGGTCCGTTCACAAGACTTTGAGCCAATCCGGTTTCATGGTTGATGTACTCGCCACACCCGGCGAAGAGGCAAATCGCAATCTAATTTTTTTAGCAAGTCTGGAAGAGAAAGACTTTACATACGTCAATTATAGTGAACCTAATTATCCGACGATTACCAATTTGTACGACTATTTTATCGACAATAGATTTTTGGATACTTCGGATGGTGTTATTTTGAGTGATAAAAAACCGCGATTGTCAAAATTGTATTTACCTGCTGCAAGAGAATGGAAAAAAAATTATAATAACTATTATAGAAAACATTTTCTGAAATAATAACAGCATAATTTTTGAGTTAAAATTTGATAAAACGCTGTATTCTTATGAACTTGCGTAACACTTCAGCACTTTCCACGTTCTTTATATTGAAATAAAAATAAAATGTGAACCGAGTTACGTAATACAGATATTTCACTATAAACCCACTCGAAGTACAGACAAGAATGTCTGTGTTACGTTTTCATTCAAAATTAAACCCATATGAATGGTAAAATATTTTTTCTATTACTTTTTCTACTCCTGATTGGTGCAGGTGGCTGGTATATCAGTCAGCAAGGCAAAGGAGGGCAACAAAGCAAAGCCGTCAAGGTAGCTGCCAAATACGGCAACTTGGATGTGGTCGTCACCTCTACGGGCGAATTGAAAGCCAAAAGCTCTACCAAAATACGCGGACCACAAGGTTTGCGTGGTATTGGTCAAGTTAAAATCTTGGAACTCGTACCGGAAGGCACGATAGTCAAAAAAGGTGAATTTGTAGCCCGCCTCGACGAATCTGAACTCGACAAACGCAAGGATGAGTACCAAGACCGCGTGATAGATGCCCGCGCACAAGTCAAAGAGGTAGAGCGAGATACGGCGATTACATTGAGTAAATTGCGCGACAGAATCAAGGAACTCGAATTTAGTATCGAGAACAAACGAAAGGAGGTCGGTATCAATATTTACGAACCGCAAGAAGTGCAAGACCGCGTACAGAGCGAACTCGAAAAACTCCAACGCGACTACGATACCGAAATCAAGAATTATGCCCTCGAAGTCGGCAAGGCAGATGCCAAAGTCAATAAGGTATTGTCCGAAAAAAATAAGCAATACAAAAAGGTAAAAGATACCCGTAAAATGAGCAAACAATTTACCGTAACTGCACCGAGCGATGGTATGATTGTGTATGAGCGCGACCGTTGGCAAGGTGGTAAAATCACAACGGGTTCTACGATTAGTTCGTGGAATTCGGTAGTGGCGAGTTTGCCGGATTTGAGCGTGATGGTATCCGAAACTTACGTCAATGAGATTGACATTAGCGGCGTAAAAATCGGTCAAAAAGTAGAGATGAAAGTCGATGCTTTACCCGACAAGACTTACGAAGGCGAAGTCATTTATATTGGCAATATCGGTCAGCAACGTCCCGGTTTTGATGCCAAAGTATTTGATATTAAAATTGAAATTATGGGGCAAGACACCCTCTTGCGCCCGTCGATGACAACCTCTAATGCCATTCTTACCGAATCATTTGAAGATGTGACTTATATTCCCCTCGAAGCCTTGCACAGCAATGAGGATGTCAATTTTGTTTTTATGGATAAAAACGGCTCTACCATTCGTCAAGAAGTCATTGCAGGCGAATACAATAACGCTCAAGTCATCATCAAAACAGGCTTAGGAAAAGATGATGAAATCTATCTTTCCATTCCCGAAAACCCCGATGATTTAGAGTTGATAAAATTAGAAGAAAACGAAAAAGAAAAATTCACACAGAAGATGAATGAGTGAATTGGAAATGAGTAAATGAATAGATGACTAAATGAGTAAATATCATTAACACATTTAATCATTTTTACATTGAAAATTATTCACTCATTCACTCATTCAAAATTCACTCATTGGAAATGAAATACTCACACTTACTATGCGTTTATTCTCCAATTTTAACACAGCATTAGAGGCGGTTTTCACCAATCGGCTAAGGGCATTGCTGACGGCATTGGGCATTATGTTTGGTGTGGCGGCGGTGATTGCTATGTTGGCGATAGGTACGGGTGCGCGACAGGAGTTGTTGGAGCAAATGAAACTCATCGGCTCCAATAATATTGTTATCAAAACGGTATTGGAAGAGGAAGAAAAAACGATAGATAAAAAGACCGCCAAACGCGCCTTTTCGCCCGGCTTGTCGATGGAAGATGTACGCGCAATAGAAGCGCACATTCCTACCGTAGAAGCCATAAGTCCTGAATTTATATTAGCTGCCAAAGCCATCCGAAAAGGGCGTAGCGAAGAAGTGCGATGCGTGGGGGTTCGCAATGCTTTTTTTGAATTGAATAACCTGAAAATTGACCGGGGCAGTACTTTTCATGCCTTGCAAATGAAAGATGGTTTGCCCGTCTGTATCATCGGTAAAAATGTACAAACCAAACTATTTGGCGGCGAAAATCCCATTGGCAAAAAAATAAAATGCAACGATACATGGCTGACCATTATCGGTGTATTGGGACGACGCTATGCGACCAAAGGCGGACTCGAAAATCTGGGTATTCGCGATTATAATTCCGACATTTACGTACCCATAAAAACGGCTTTGTTGCGCTTTGAAAACCGCGCCTTGCTGACCTCTTACATGCTTCAAAATAAAAAAGACGAAGAACCAAATCTAAATTACAACCAATTGGACCGCCTCGTCATTCGCGTAAAAAACACCGCACAACTGGAAGCCACTGCCGACATCATCGGACGTATGCTCAAACGCCGCCACTGGAAAGTTGCCGATTACGAAATCACTATCCCCGAACTCTTGCTCAAACAACAACAACGTACACAGGATATTTTCAACATTGTACTTGGTGCCATTGCGGGTATTTCGCTGCTTGTCGGTGGCATTGGCATTATGAATATCATGCTTGCATCTGTCATGGAACGCATCAAAGAAATCGGTTTGCGCCGTTCGCTTGGTGCTACTCGTCGCGATATTGTACAGCAGTTCGTTTTTGAAGCTGTTTTTATCAGTCTCATTGGTGGTATCGTTGGTGTCGCATTGGGTTTATTGCTCGCCGAAGCGGTGGCGCGTATCGCCGAAATTCCAACCATCGTTTCTCTTTGGTCTATTGGGCTTGCTTTTGGTGTTTCGGTGGCGATTGGATTGTTGTTTGGTATCGTTCCCGCCCGACGTGCGGCAAAGCTGGATCCTATTACTGCTTTGAGGAATGATTAGGGCAGTTAGCCGTTAATTCGTGTACTCGTTATTCGTTTTACAGTTTATTGATAATGAGTAATTTATTATCAAGAATGGCTACCTTTTTAAGTTTGCTTACAGGATAAAGGGTTTTCTCATAAAAAAATAATTCGTTGATAATCAGTTAAATAAGAAATTGTAAAATCTACCCTTTTCCTCCCCCCAACCCCCTCCAAAGGGGGACATATTACCTTGAAAATCAACGGACTCTCCCCCTTTGGAGGGGGTTGGGGGGAGGAAAATACGTTTTATGAGAAAACCCTTTTACAGGATATTACTCGTCTGACGAAGGTTTTTGTGAAATGTAGTGATTTGTCTCATAAAATATTCGCACTGAATAAAGTGATTCGTCTGACGAGTATTCGCTTTAGGCAAACAAAACACCATGTAACCCCACGTTTGGAATTTGGAATTTGGAATTTGGAATTTCTCAAAAATTATCGTTTAGATTTTTTCCGATTCGTCGTATGATTGGATTGATAAAATGACGGATGTTTTTTGGCTACCCACTTCACAAAACTCTGCATGTCCTCATGTGCAAGGAGTTTTTCGACCGTATTGTACGTATCTTTCAATTCCTTTTCTGTGAATAACGAGTGGATTTTCTGATGACATATATTATGTATCATAACCGTTTCTCCGTGTGCGCCGCCTTTTGATTTTGGGGTAAGGTGGTGCCTGGAGATATTTTCGTCGCCCAGTTCGCGTTGGCAGATTGGGCAAATTGAGATTTGCGTATCGTTCATTGCTCTAATATTGATATATCGCGTCAATACAGCACATTATTACCGAATTGTATTTTTCTTAAAATTAAGATAAAATCATAATATCATTACTGTGAATAACTCGTATATTTGAAGATTATTTTTTAATAAAAACAAAGCAGACGAAAATCAGTTTGTTCTGTTGCTAAATCTACACAAAATGAAAAGAACTTTACTACTATTTTTTGCGTGCCTTCCTTTAATGATGAACGCGCAACTCACTGTTGACGATTTTGATTCCTACACGCCCGGTACGTTTGATACCCAATGGACTTCCGGTGAATGGGTTGGCTGGTACAATGCACCTTCCAGTGTAGCTATAAGCGATGCGTATGCCAATAGCGGCAGCAATTCGATGGAAATAGAACAGGATGACGACATCGTTGCCTTACTCGGAATACTTGATGCCGGAGTTGCTACAATTTCTTTCATGCAGTACCTTCCGACCGGAAATGGCGGATATTTCAATCTTCAAAACAATTACACCGATACTCAAGGTGCTTGGGCAATGGAGGTGTATTTTTCGGACGAAGTGGTACCGACCGGACGTTTACTCGCCGGTGGGGCAGATGAGACTTTTACTATTATACACGACACATGGGTAGAAAATCGTATAGAAGCAGACTTTAACTCCATGATAGCTTCTTATTATTACAACGATGTCTTGGTATATAGCTGGGCACTAAATACAATACCTGACGGTAGTGCAGGTCCCAATCAGCTCAATGCCATCAATTTCTATGGGGCTTGTTTTGATATAGGAGGCGGTTGTGCTGCTTTGGCGTATTACGATGATGTCTCTGTCGAATATAATCCGGTGAATATAGAACAGCCAATTGGATTTGTTGATGCCCTCAGCATTTTTCCGAATCCGACTTCGGGGCAATTTACATTCGACATCACGCTGGCAGAAACCAAAAATGTGGCGGTAGAAATCTACAACGCACAAGGTCAGCACATCACTACCGAGCGCATTGGCAATACACAAGGCGGCGAATTTACGATGGATTTATCCGCAGTAAGTTCGGGTTTGTACTTTGCCAAGTTTTTGATTGGTGAACAAGTATTGACGCAGCAAATTATGATTCAGAGGTAAATGAAATGAGTAGATGAGTAGATGATGAGATGAGTAAATATTTTTATTTCTGCATAATATTTACTCATTTCGTCATCTATTTATTTACTCATTTGTTGGTACTCGCGCTTGGTGAGGCGGTATTGAATTAGGGTGTGAAATTGCCCGTTTTGATACATATCATCAACCAATTCGGCTTCTTGTATCATGTTATTTTTTGCCATCACTTTGCCGGATTGAGGATTGTCTAACTTATGAACGGCTTGTATTTTATTCAAATTTAAAGTCTCAAAACCAAATTCTAACACCGCGCCCAATGCCTCCGTCATGTAACCCTTTCCCCAGAATAGCTCACCTATCCAATAGCCAATCACAGCCTTTTGATGTTCCTTTTTAATGTGTAAACCAATACCGCCGATAAATTCCCCCGTAGTTGTCAAACCAATCCGAAAAATGTAAGCCGTCTGTTTTTCAAACTCTGTACGCGACCTATTCAGCCAGAAAATAGCATCTTTTTCGGCGTAAGGGTAGGGCATGGTTCGCAGAATTTTGGAGACATTCGGATTGCCGGCATATGCCGTAATCGTGGGAATGTCACTGATTTCTAATTGTCCCAAAGTGAGGCGCGAAGTGTGTAATGTTGGAAATGTTTTCATTATTAATTCAAATTGGTACAATTCAATATTCTACGTAAAAAAGTATCATACATTTACTCATTTCGTCATCTATTCATTTACTCATTTGATGATATTCGCGCTTGGTGAGGCGATATTGCATTTCCGTCACAAACTTTCCGAGCTTGAATTGAGTATCCACAAATTCCGCTTCTTTTATCATACCATTATTCACCATGACTTTACCCGAAGCCGGATTGTACGTGTAATACTTCGCATAAATTTTATTCAATTCCAATTCTTCAAAACCAAATTTCAATATAGCGCGTAGGGCTTCCGTTGCATAACCTTTATTCCAAAATGGTTCGCCAATCCAATACCCGACTTCGGCTTTATGGTGTTCTTTTTTGAGATGCAAACCCATTCCGCCGATAAACTCATTCGTCTCTTTCAAGCCGAGTTTGAAAATATATTCCGCTTGATTCTCAAAACCTTGTCGTGCCATATTCAACCAGAAAATCGCGTCTTTCTCGCGGTAAGGTTGCGATAGGTCACGGAGGTTATTCGCAATATTCGGATTGTCGGCATATTCCACGATTCTCGGAATATCGCTGACTTCTAATTGACCTAAAATAAGGCGTGAGGTGTGTAAAGTTGGAAATTCGGTCATAGTTTTACATTGATTTTAGATTAAAGTTGAGGTTGGAGTTGCCCGGATTTATGGTGAAATACGATTTTGGAAGTCAATTAGTTCATCGAAAGCAGGTTAAATTAATTTGAGTGTGTATTGCAAATTGGTGGTCAGCACTAAAACACCTCCAAACCAAAACGTCATTCTGAATTTATTTCAGAATCTCCCGAACGACAAGCACAACATTAAGTGTGAGCTTAAATTTTCGTATTTCATTCATAAACAACAAGTTATGAGCTTTTGTGCGACATTGATTTTCTATGGTTCGGGAGATGCTGAAATAAATTCAGCATGACGGTTGCTTTTCTATTTTTTTATTTTGAGTGACCTCTCCACCGTTTTATGACACACCAATTAATTCCAAGATAAGAATCATTATATTTTTTTAATTAAAATAAATTAATAACACATTAAATTCGTGCAAAATTTGCAAAATACCCTACCGTACATTTTTATTTCTACAATGATAAATTCCAATAAATAAACAAAATTCATTATAAAAAACGGTCATTTTGTACGTACTGTGTGTCGTCTTATTTTTCCATTCAAATGCCCTCATTTCCCATGGAATTAAAAGCTGAAACAGGTTTGATTTTACCTGATAAACCCTTACCTTTGCAGCGATTTTCAGGAACTACATTGTTTTATTGACATATTGTTTTAATGTTGTATGGTTTTATTGTCACATTGTTTTATTGCTGTGTCGTTTTTTTGCAGAAAAAAATAACACAGCAATCTAAATGACAAAGCAATAAAACAGTATAACAATCGAACAATCGAACAATACAACAATCCAACAATAAAGCATTTTTACATGGCGAATACAGGTAAAATAAAGCAGGTCATCGGACCTGTCGTTGATGTGAGCTTTGCGGGTTCGAAGCTCCCCGAAATTCTCAATGCACTTGAGATTACCAAAGAAAACGGAGAAAAAATTGTACTCGAAACACAGCGTCACTTAGGCGAAAATAGTGTACGTGCGATTGCAATGGACTCTACCGACGGACTGACACGCGGAATGTCGGTTTCCGACTTGGGAGAAGCTATCTCCATGCCAACGGGTGAAGCGATTAAAGGTCGTTTGTTCAATGTAGTCGGTGCGCCTATCGACGGGCTACCCGAACCAAAAAGCGATACACGCTACTCTATCCACCGCAAGCCGCCCAAGTACGAAGAACTTTCTACCGAATCGGAAGTCTTGTTTACGGGTATCAAAGTCATCGACTTGTTGGAGCCATACCAAAAAGGTGGTAAAGTAGGATTGTTTGGTGGTGCCGGTGTAGGCAAAACCGTTTTGATTCAGGAATTGATTAATAATATCGCCCTTGCACACGATGGTATTTCGGTATTTGCAGGTGTAGGTGAGCGTACTCGTGAGGGGAATGACCTCATGCGCGAGATGCTCGAAGCAGGAATTATCAATTACGGCGAAAAATTCCTCCACTCAATGGAAGAAGGCGGTTGGGACCTTTCTACTGTCAGTGAGGCAGACCTTAAAAAATCAAAAGCAACTTTCGTTTTCGGACAAATGAACGAGCCACCGGGTGCGCGTGCGCGTGTTGCCTTATCGGGTTTGACAATTGCGGAGTATTACCGTGATGGTGACAAAAACGACCCTGCAGGTGGTAGTGACATCTTGTTCTTTATTGACAATATCTTCCGCTTTACACAAGCGGGTTCTGAGGTATCTGCCCTCTTGGGACGTATGCCTTCGGCGGTAGGTTATCAGCCGACATTGGCTACCGAAATGGGGTCGATGCAAGAGCGTATTACTTCTACCAAACGCGGTTCGATTACCTCTGTACAAGCCGTTTACGTACCTGCGGATGACTTGACTGACCCTGCACCTGCCACCACATTTGCTCACTTGGATGCCACGACGGTATTGAGTCGTAAGATTGCATCTTTGGGTATCTATCCTGCGGTGGATCCATTGGATTCTACTTCACGTATCCTCGACCCGAAAATTATCGGTGACGAGCATTACGATACTGCACAGCGCGTTAAGAACATTCTCCAACGTTACAAAGAATTGCAAGATATTATCGCGATTCTCGGTATGGAAGAGCTTTCTGACGAAGACAAACTCATCGTACACCGTGCGCGTCGTGTACAACGTTTCTTGTCACAGCCATTCCACGTTGCGGAGCAATTTACAGGTTTGGAAGGTGTCTTGGTTTCTATCGAAGATACGATTCGCGGTTTCAATATGATTATGGACGGCGAAGTAGATGAGTATCCGGAAGCTGCCTTCAACCTCGTCGGTAGTATCGAAACAGCGATTGATAAGGGTAAGAAACTACTCGCAGACGCAGAAGCCTAATTGAATTGAGAATTTATAATTGAGAATTGATAACGTTATTCATTATCAATTCTCAATTTTCAATTATAATTTATGAAATTAACGATATTAACACCGGATGCTCACTTGTTTGATGGTGATGTTACGTCCGTCAATGTACCGGGTGTGAAAGCTCGTTTTGAGGTCTTGAATAATCACGCACCTGTTGTTTCGGCTTTGGAAAAAGGTGAAATTACGGTCAAAACATCAGGCGGTACAGAGACATTCGCTATCGAAAGCGGTTTTATTGAGGTCTTGAATAATAATATCTCAATACTCGCGCAGCCGGTGAAGGAATAAAATTCCAAATTCCAAAAATCAATTCACGTGGAATTTTTTAAAGAAATACAATAGGTGAATAATTGTAGTGGGGCAAAACCGTCAGGTTGATGCCCCTTTTTTGTTTTTATGCGCTGATTTTACGATATTTACCAAACATAGCGTACAACTCTGTAATGACTGCTTTAGCTGTCAAGTGTTTTTTATTATTTCAAAAACACCAAGACAACAAATGTGTTAGTTAATCAATTGACAGCTAAAGCAGTCATTACGGAATTCAAAATTAGTTAATGAAAATATCACGTCTCGCCATAGCGGATTACCAACAATTTAAATGGTTGGACTTAGACCTGACCTACCGCGAAGGGCATCCGAAAGCCGGACAGCCATTGGATAAGGTGTGTTTTATTGGAGCGAATGGGACGGGGAAGACTACTTTGTTGAGTTTGTTAATAACGAGAATGGAGAACTATGTATCTAATTATAGTTTCGATACAAGAATACTTTTAAGTTTCAGGTCTAATGATAGTAGAATTGACAATGTTATTGTGGGGGGACGAAGATTTATCCATGATGCAGGTTCAACAGATGAGAGAATAAGAAGAATGAGAGAAACCCATCCTCAAGAACTAATTGATTTTCTTGAAGAAAATAAGATACAAACAGTTGAATCAAACATATTTGAAGAAACAGATAGACTTTTATTATATCTGCCGACAGATACCCATGAAAATGAACTACTTAAAACATCTAATTTACCTTCAACAAATCTCAGTGAAGCATTAGATTTAATTAGTAACAAATATTATTATATTATTTCATTAAAGAATTTTAAAGAATTTTGGAAACTTCTCATTCTCCATACCAATGAACGTACAAGTAATGAAGTCGAATTTTTAAATGCTCATCAAGATAAAACAGTAGGTGAACTCAAAAAAAAATTTGCAGAAAAACACCCTGATATTTTAGAAGCTATTAATAAATTATGGTCAAAAATACTTGATAGAGCAGGCTTGTATTTTGATTATGAAAAAGCCAAACGTCCGTTTCGGTTATCGGATAATTTGGAGGCGTACATTAAGCTGAAAAGTAATGATGAGGTAATTCCTTACAATAAATTGAGTTCGGGTATTCGGGATATGATTTTCCGTTTTGGTTATTTGAAAGCCTTGTATTTCGGACGTGATATTGATTGGGCAACGGCATTAATAGACGAACCAGAAAATAGTTTATTCGTTGATTTACAGTATAATATTATTGAATTGTACGAAGAAGTTTGTCCGAATACACAGTTGTTTTTTGCGACGCACAGCCCGATTATCGCAGCACAGTTTCATCCTGATGAACGGGTGATTTTAGAATTTGATGAGGCAGGCTACGTGACCGCCAGCAGAGGCGTAGCCGCCGAAGGTGATGACCCGAATGATGTCTTAGTCGGTGATTTCAAACGGCAAACGGTACTCGGAAAAGTTGGTGAAGAAAAATGGCAACGCTACGTCGAACTCATTCATTTGATGGAAAACGAAAAAGACGAAAAAAAGAAAGTAGAACATGCTAAAGAATTTATGAAAATCGGCAGTGATTATAAATTTGGAACCAACGTAGCGTAATGCCTCCGGCTTGCGTTCGCGTACTACATGAAACTTTTTTGGTTCTTTGACAATTTGGGTGGTAATACTTTTTGAAATAGAACTCTGCCCCAAACCTATAAGGTTTTCAAAACCTTATAGGTTTATAATCAGCGAGTTATATCTAT
>CALHBW010000394.1 GCA_937930625.1 uncultured Saprospiraceae bacterium
GACTTACATTCGACGAGCAAATAAGGCTTCGTATCTTCATCAAAAATGAGAATATCACAGCGTTTGCGGCGCGTATTGACCGTAAATAATCGCTCTACCTGAATCCTGTTTTTAGAATAGCCTTTTTCGCGGATTAAATATTCCAATACCAACTGACGCACCAATTCTTCCGGCTGCAATACGAGGTATTTCTTGCGTATAGGGTCGAAGATATAGTGTCTGTCTCCTTCCTTTTTTATGTTTAGAAATTCTTTGTATTCGGAAAAATCAATATTTAGTTCATAGTTCATGGTTCGTAGTTCATAGTTCATAGTTTTTTCGTTACACGAAAAAGAAAGACTCATCGTTGACTATGAACTATGAACCATCAACTATGAACTCTCAACTATACTACCTGCACATAACTGCCATGCGCCCATTCGCCTTCATCAATTTTGACCCATACGCCATCTTCGTCGAGGATGCTTACGATGTCGCCTTTGGTGAGGCGTTTGATTTTATCGAAATTCGTACCCGGACCTCTGCGTACTGCGAGGCGGTCGGTGGTGACATAGCCGCGTTTGCTTTCCTGAAATTTGATGTATTTGCCATGTACCCAACGCTCGCCGCCCGAAAGTTTGACCCAGTTGCCTTGTGTGCTGACGACTTGTACCGTTGCGCCATCATTTAAGCTATCTACTTTGGGATAGTGCGAACCCGGTCCGCTACGCACATTGAGGTCGCTGCCATCGACATCTACCGTTGCGATTTTATTGCTGAATTTCATGCTCACATAATCGCTGTGAATCCAACGGTCAGCTCCGATTCTGAACCAATCGCCGAGGCGGTCATATATGTTAACTTGCTGATTCATAGGGAGTTTCTCAACAATTGGATAGGAAGATCCATTGCCTGCACGGACATTGAGGTCGCTTACATTGACCACTGCTTGTTTGACAGGATCAGCAACCGGCAGATTGGCACCCTCGTTGACATCACGACGAAATGCCTGCCACGCTTCCTCGTCAATCATCATTCGCGGACAGTCTTTTCCGGTAATATCGTAGTGCCGATACAATTGAAATATGGTAAAATTATATTTATTAAGTAGCCGTTGTACTAACTCAACCGTATTGCGATAGGTCGTGTTCCACTCACCGTCTTCATTGACGCACATTTCCACTCCAATCAAAAAATAATTTGGATTTCTATCACCTTCGGCAATGCTCAAACCAATGGGTTTGTACTCGCGCGCACCTACGTGAAATGCCACCTCATTTTCGGGCAAACACTGAAGTACCGTTGCTTCATCTACAATGTAATGCGCTGATGCAAAGCGACTTGTGGAATTAAAATAATTTCGGTTTGCCCATGAATTTGACCCCTGCATGGTATTGGCAGTCCAATGTACCACAATACCTTTCATGTCGTAAATCGTATAACGTTCAGGGTTTCGCAGGAACGGACGATTTCTCCTGCTGGTCAACAAACCGTTTTTGACTGATAACATTTGTAATGCTTAAATGCTTGAATGATGAAATGTAATAATGATGAGTTGATGAATTGACGAGTTGATGAGTTGACGTTTTTTTTTCGACAACTCATCAACTCGTCAATTCAATAACTCGTCAACTCGTATAAGACGAATGAATAATAGCGGTAAGATACCACTTTTTTTCATATTGAGTAAATACAAATCGCAAAGCCCGCCAATCGAAACCCTTCATTTGAGGGTCGATATTCGGGATGTAATATTCTACGTTGAGGGCATTGGGGTACATTTTTTCGATGGTGTTATAGATGTTGCCGTATTGTTTGAATTGATTATGTGTGATTTTTGATTGTTCCAAAAAATCAACATCATAAATAAATTCGCGATAATACTGTGGCACAGTACGACGAATGGGCGAACCACTGCCATCGTATGTCCCCCAAACATAAATTTTAGTGGTATCAATACTTATAAGGTCTTCTTTTTTGAACACAAGGTTGTCAGCATTGACATCGGCATAAGGCGAAAAACGGATGCCTTCCTTTGGGTGTGCATGTGTAGCGAGCGTGCGCCAATCCCCGTTTTTGAGTATCAATGCGATATTACGCGCTTTGTTTTTGATGAGCGTGGAATCGGGTTGCGAGTTGCGGGTTTCGAGTTCGATGCTTTCTATTTTTGGGCGTGTTTCGGTGTTTGGAGCATCCTTATTTGAACTGCCACCACAAGCTGATAATAAGTTGATTAGCAAGAAACTAATCAACAAGTAGGTGTTTGTAAAATATTGAAAATTTATCAATGGATAATGGATAATGATTAATGATTAACTAATAACGAATCAACCAATCAACTAATAACGAATCAACGAATAACGAATCAACTAATAACGAATCAACCAATCAACGAATAACGAATCAACGACAATCCAATCTACGATTTTTCTGCTAATGTGCGTTGTAATTGGTCAATTTTTTCTTGTAAAACATCAATTTTCTGTTCGAGGACGGCATTATTATCAATCGTCATTTCATCTACGAAAATGGCATTGGCAAGCGACATTCCAAAGATGCCACCAAAAAGTACGATAATGACAAAATAAATACGAATCCCGGCAATATTGATTCCTGAATGTGTGGGGTCGCTTTTTTCGACCTGCTCGACTATGTCATTCCAACCTTCTACGGTAAACATTTGGAAGATGGTATAAGAGGCGGTGATAGGTGTTTCGAAGAGTTCGGGGACGTCTTCGCCGAATAATTGACAAGAGATAACAGAGAGCAGCAAATTGAGAAATGCCAATGCAATCAAGACAAAAACCGAGGCTTTGAATGCTCTACCCAAACCCACTAAAATGTGTTTCATATTGGGGATAAACCACAGAAACTTAACGAGGCGAACAAGACGCAAAAGCCTGAATATAAGTAAAATAGAGGTATTGGGAATGGGTAAAAATGCCGATAATAAAGCCGGAAGACTTCCCACGACTAATGCAAAATCAAAGCGATTCCAGTTGTCTTGAAAGTAGGCTTTTCTGCCATAAGTAGAGATTTTTACAATAGCTTCAATGAGGAAGAAGAAAATAAAAAAATCGTCGATGAGCTTAAGGCTGACATCCTCACGCCAACCCGGAAATGACATCCAAAAAATCACAACGGCATTGGCAATAATCGCCAATAACACAATTTTTTCTGATAAAAATATTCTTTTCATTTACTAATTTTGAATGAGTGAATGAGTGAATTTTCAATGCGATAATGCTGAAATGCGTCAATGCTACAATGTTTTTGAATGAGTGAATTTTTTATTTTCATTGCAATTTTCATTTTCATTACTATTTTTCACGAGGCGAAATTTAAGATAATACCAGCATAAAAATGGTATGGCAAGCATAATTTTATGAGATTTTTTCGTTCTGCCCTTGCATCATATTTAAATTTATCGTAAATTTATAATCGTTAAATAATCAAAAATAAAATCCGTGTAAGAGACATTCTGAAAAACAGCGAACTTAAATTTGAGAAATTCCAAATACAAATTTCAAAAAAATAGTGCATAACTTCAAATTGAAATTTGCTATTTCGACGCTCAAAAATCACAAGTTGTCCGCAACTTGTAATGCTATCTGTTTTTCTCATAATTGAACAACCAACAACAGTAACATTCCCGTGTAGGTTTATTGCTGTACATCCTCAGTAAAACCCGGACTCCGATTGCCAGTGGTCAGCAAATGGTTTGGGTATATTTATTAACCAAAACTTTGTATCATCATTATGAGAACCTGTATGACAGCACTTATGCTGCTGTGTTGTGTATGCATTCATGCACAAAACACCAGAAGTATGAGTATGAGTTATCAATCAGTAGTTCAACAACTCGGCACTGAGCTACAAAACAACTCACAAGACAATGAGTTTCAACGCGGTATCCGCTTCCGGGTCACCGTACATCCAAACAACGAAATTGAGATAGAGCAGACTTGGCTGCAAAATAATGGCACACAAGACCAAATGGTCTTGAGTTTCCATCCGCGCGATATTATCGACGTGGATAAAAAGTATCATAAAGATGCTATAGGACTTGCCATTCGATGCAGAGAAAATACCGTTGCCAATTATTGGCTCAATCAATGGTATTTGAATAATTCTGTCTATATTCAGTGTCTTAAAGACGATATAGAAGCCGTTGCTCGTATCGAAAAAACACTTTTACAATTAAGGGAACTGTCGACTAGATAATTTTTTTGTCTGAAAACCATTCCTAATTTCCTCCAATACACAGAAAATCAAAATGCCTTCACGCTTGTGAGGGCATTTTTTATTGTGCAAAGTTTATGTGCTACCTTTCAACTTTTCAGCAAAAAACTGTCACACAGAAGATGAGCTTTTTTACCCTGAGAGTGACCAATAATTTTTAAGTAATTCCAAGTTGCAAACAAGCCAATTATAAGCAAAACTTATCTATTTCTATTTATGGCATTGATTGTTTATAATAGTCAGGGCGTGAAATACGTATAAAAATTGCCATTTTCTACTATCAAACTATCGGCTAAATTACACTCATTCATATCTATTCTATTTTCCATGCCAGCCTAAAAATCCCTGTCACACTTCTTACGGAAAATATCCTATCCATACGCAACATTCTCCCGTTAAACCGTGCATGTAGTTATAAAACTACACGAAACATCATCTTTTTAAAACATTTTTTTCGCGCTTTTAATCAGGGGACGCTGTGACGCTAATCCAATACTTCGCACTGCATCCTTTAAAAAAATTATCTATGAAAAAGGTTACTTTACCATTCATTTTTACCCTCCTCATAGGGCTGGTATTTCATACTTCCGGTCATTCACAATCTGTTCCATCATTTACAGGACACGCAGCTACGGATTTTCTCACTACACCGGGCTACATACACTTCAATGATTTTGTGTATGATGTGGGGCTTCCTGCTGCTGCACCCGCAGGTACAGTTTCGGGTTGGGATATGCAGACAGCATTTTTCTTTTATGACCCGGTGTCCGACAGATTATATGTCGGTGTTGATTTTGCAGGTATCTTCGGAGATGCTGATGGTGATGGCAATCCTTCTAATACTTCATCTTGGTTGAGTAGTTTGTTAGGAACTGACAATAGCGACTTGGGCAATACAGAAGGTTTTGTTCTCGCTTTCGATAATGGTAATGATGGCAATTTTGATGTCTATATCGGTGTATCTCGTATAGAGGAGATTAGCGAGTTTGGTATTTATGTATATACTTCAGATGAAGAGGAATCGCCCGAATTTTTCCCTGTCTCATCCACTGGTTCTGTCTTACTGCATACCGAAAAGCACAATGCCCAAACGCCTGATTTAGAATTTGTTGTAGAAAACATCTCCGATTATGTAGATAATGTCTGTGGAGTTGATTTCACTATTTTCGCAGGTAGCTACGATGACGGTCCGATTGGAGAAGACTACATGAACGGCAGATTAGAAATTTGTACTTTACCCATTGAGTTGGTAGAGTTTAATTCACTCAAAAACGGCAGAAGAGTTCAACTCAACTGGACAACCGCCACTGAAAATAATAATGCTTATTTCGAAATTCAACACGCCACAGATGTTGATAGTAATTTTAAAAGCATCGGTACAGTAAATGGTAGCGGAACGACCCTTAGCCCTACCTCATATACGTTTTTCCACGATACCCCTGTAAAAGGAAACAATTATTATCGCATCAAGCAAGTTGATTTGAATGGTGTAGAATGGTTGTCATGGGTAGTGACGATTCATCATCCGGGTTCGGGCGATGGTCGAACAATTGATGTATTTCCCAACCCAAATATCGGAGAATTTATGATAGGTTTGCCTGATATTACAGCTGAAGTAGAAGCTTTGATTCACATCATAGATACCAAAGGAGCAGTTGTTTCGGAAACAATGACAACTCTAAACAGGAACTCAATGACTCATCCTATTGATGTAAAAGGACTTCCCAAAGGCGTTTATCATGTGTCGCTGACACTGATGACGGGACATATATATAACAAGAGCTTTGTGATTCGTTAGAAAAAAGAGACCATTCCGGTTACTAGAGCCGGAAAGCAGATGAGAAATACGATATTGTAACTATCGTTTCACAAAAAATCCTTCAACACAGTGTGTTGGAGGATTTTTTTTGT
>CALHBW010000395.1 GCA_937930625.1 uncultured Saprospiraceae bacterium
GGATTATTACTCGTCTGACGAAGGTTTTGTGAAATGTAGTGATTTGTCTCATAAAATATTCGCACTGAATAAAGTGATTCGTCTGACGAGTATTCGCTTTAGGCAAAGTTAAATGGCTATCCCGGTTTTTTGCTTCGCAAAAAAATCATTTAACAATCCAACAATCAGCATAGCGAAACAATCAAACAATGGTAGTGGCTTCGCCACTTATTTGAATGGTTTGAATATATGATTTATTTTGGTTGTGTTATAGCTTCAAAGGAATTTTCTTCTTATTTTTCTGTAAACAAATTCTATACTTTGAAGTTAATACCATTAGAAAAATCATAGAAAATGAATGATCACCTTAAAGTCGAAAACGGCCTCCAAAATAGCGACATTGAACATATTTTTTCAAATGTTTTTAGGGAAAAATTTGATAAGTCCGGATTTGCAGTCATCACCTTTGGAGATAAGATGGATTCAAAATCATTGAGGAATCAAATGATTCATCTCAAAAAGTCACTTTCTGAAAAATGCGAAAAAGCCTTTGGTTGTGAACTGGATTACTACTGGTTAGGTCGGTTTAATCAGCAAACGACGACGAAATATCATCGGGATAATGACACATGATCCGTATCCGTTGAAAGAATGGAATCCTGATTGGGAAATTGATTTAGGTGCTGAAAGGCTTATCGCAGCCGAAAAAGGAAATGAAAAAATTGCGGTAGAAATCAAGTCATTTAGAGCCTTATCTTTCGCTTATGAATTTCACACAGCCATAGGGCAATACTTCAACTACCGTGTAAGCCTGAAAGATATAGAACATGACAGAGTTTTGTATATGGCTGTTCCGTCAAGTAAATGGGAAACAGAGTTTGCAAGAGCAGGTATTATAGCTTCCATAAAAGCAATGAATGCAAAGGTAATTGTCTATAATACAGAAACAAAAAAAATTGAACAATGGATAACATACAATCAAAAATAACCAAGCATCAGAAAGTATTAATCCAATACATCACCGAACTCGCTGAAGAACGCAACAATGCACTAGGCAACGACATGACCTATCAAGCATTGATTGACACGCAAGGCAATCATTTTCAATTAGTTAAGATTGGTTGGAGTGGACAGCGGCATATTTATAAAGTGTTGATGCACCTTGACATCAGCTCTGAAACCGGCAATATTTGGGTACAGCAAAACAACACTGAAATTCTGATTGACCGCGATTTGGCGAAGTACGACATTCCTCAAAAACACTTTGTGGCAGGTTTTCATCTGCCGAGTATGCGGGAGGATACGGAGTTTGCAGTTGCTTGAAAAATTCCAAGCACCAAATTTCAGATTCCAATGCTTGCGCTTGAACTCATCAAGCCTGCCCCCCACGCCTACGCTCAAACCCAATCGTCTTCTTATTATAAATCACATCCTTCTGCTTATCGAAAGAAAGGTTGTTGACATCCTCAAAAGTGATGGCTTTGATAGTTTTTTGGGTACGCTGACGTTTGGTGAGTTTGGAGAGGCGCAGATTTTGATTTTTGATAATATTGGACACGATACCGCGTACAGTACGCGCATTACCGAAGTATTTATCCCGCAATTCAAACTGCAAATTCAGGTATTTTTCGAGATGTTCGAGGGCTTCTGCGTCGGGTTCTACATTATCCTCTTTGAACATCACCAAGGCAATTTCCAATAACTCTTCCGGCGAATAATCTTCAAATTTGAGTACCTTATCGAAGCGCGAGCGCAAGCCCGGATTCGCTTTCAGAAAGGCATCCATATTTTCAGGATAGCCGGCGGCGAATACGTAAAATTGACCGCGATTATCTTCCATACGTTTGAGGAGCGTTTGGATGGCTTCATTGCCATAGTCGTTGCCATGTCCTTGACTAAGTGCGTAGGCTTCGTCGATAAAGAGGACGCCGCCCATAGCTTCTTCGATTTTTTCGGCGGTTTTGGTTGCCGTTTGTCCGACGTAACCTGCTACAAGTCCCTGACGGTCAGTTTCTACGATATGTCCGCGCTCCAATACGCCGAGTGCCTTGTATATTTTGGTCAAGATACGCGCAACGGTCGTTTTACCCGTTCCCGGATTGCCGACGAGTACCGTATGTAGGTGAAATTTATTTAATGCGTTACGATTCGTCTCGCGATAATAGCGCACAAGATTGACGAGTTCATCAATTTGATCCTTCACATTTTGCATGCCGATAAGTTCGTGGAGTTCATTCATCGCTTCTTTTAAGAAAGCCTCATCCACCGGAATATCGGGTAAACGGCGAGCCGTTTTGACTTCAATTTGTTCTACGTCTTTTAGTTGAATCACCGAAAGTTCATCTTGATTCAAGGTATGCGGGTCGTCTTGTGCCATCACACGCAAACCAAGATTGACCTTCGCTTGCTCCACCATATCATACACAAATCGCGCATTGCCAAAAGTACGGTCACGCTCACGAAATGCCTTGATAATCAAGTCTTTAATACTTTTATCGGCAGCAGGTGAAAGCGTTACATTTTTTCTATTGGCTGCATAATCCGCAATTTCGGACAATTCCTGCGGCAGATAATCACTAAAGGTAAAATAGATTTTAAAGCGCGATTTTAAGCCCGGATTCGAGTCCAAAAAGCCCTTCATTTCCTTCGGATAACCCGCCACGATAACCGCCATATCGCCCTCTCCATCAGACATTTCCTTAATCAAAATCTCAATCACCTCGCGTCCGAAATCTTTACTATCGTCATTGCTACGTGCAAGCGAATAGGCTTCATCAATGAACAACACACCACCCCGCGCCTTTTCAATCGCTTCCTTAACCTTTGGCGCAGTTTGTCCGATATATTCACCGACGAGATCTACTCTATCTACTTCATGGACGTGTCCTTTGGAAAGCAGACCCATTTTTTTGTAGAGTTTACCCATCATTTTGGCGACCGTTGTTTTACCCGTTCCCGGATTGCCGATGAACACCGAATGAGTATTAATTTCTTCGTTTTCTTCAAAACCTTTTTCTTTTCGGAGTTGTAAAAATTGAATGTATTGAGCGTGTTCGCGGACTTGTCGTTTAACATCTTCCAAGCCAATCAACTCATCCAAATACACCATGACATCCTCGAACGACTCCGACTCTTCTTCTTCAAGAATTGGTTCAAGTACTTGATTTTCAGGAAGTAAGACTTCCACGATTCCACGCTCATATTCATCGCCAATAAAAAACGGCACACTCGCCAATATTCTTTCCATGAACACAATGTCCACCCAATGCCAGCCTTTTCGCCATTGCCCTTTGAGGTTGGAACCCCATTTTGCAACCACGACAACAGTGTCTTCTTTTTTCTCTACTTTTTTAAGGGTAATATACTCTTGTTTGAGTTCGCGGGCTTCATTGAAATGCTTGAAAAACAATTCGCAATACCAGGCTTTGCCGTATAATTTATTATCAAGTTCAAGTTCGAGATAAATGTAGCGGGTTAGTTCGTGGTTAAATTTTTTATAATATGTACGTTGTTTTTTGATAACCTCCTGCCCTGCTCCCTCAAATAATTTAATAGATTTGAGTTCCAGATATGGATTTGGCTCATCAGAGTTTTTTGTGGCATCTTCAACATAAAAATCCCTGCGACGTACCGACACATTATCTATATACACTTCCCAATAATAAGCCCCTTTGCGCCAAAATGCACCGATTTTTTTATTGCCCCAACCTTCGCGTATATACACGATATGGTCGTGTTTGCTGACCCTTCGCGTGATATTGAGCGAGCAAATTTCCTTGACTCCTGTACGTTTGCTGGAAAAGCATTTGAGATTGATAGATATATCCCAATCTTTTACATCGTAATTTTTATTATAAAAAGAAAATTCCGCATAGATATAGCTGGATGCCGAACGCTCAAATACCTGACGGTATCGCTTTTTATTTTTGTACAGCCATTCCGTAGAAGAATATATCTTTAAATCTCTAAATTTGTAATTGTCTGCTAATGTATTTTCCAATGTATATAAATTTAGGGAGATTTGATAAACGTAACACAAACATTTTTGTCTGTATGAGTGGTAGCACAGATAGGAATATCTGTATTACACTAAATATAGACGGTTTTTAAGAGGCAAAAGGCACGTATCTGAAATATTTTTTATATCTTAATTTGAATATTCAAAATATTATTTTGCCTACCACAATGCAACATACAACTTTTTGAAAAATTGAGTGTGTTTTTTTCTCGAAAAAATAAATATTTTCAAAAGTAGTGACATGATAATTTTTCCATTGAATATACGAAGAACACGCCGCTTTGTTCCATTTCATAAATTTAGTTTATTTTTGGCTCGTTATTTTCAATCAAAAATCAAAAATCACCCAATCAAAAATAAATTCATTCACTCATTCAAAATTCACTCATTCACTCATTACTATGAAACAATACCACGACCTGCTCCAACACATCCTCGATAACGGTACGCAACGCGGTGACCGCACCGGCACCGGAACTATCGGCACATTTGGCTATCAAATGCGATTTGATTTGAGTGAAGGCTTTCCTTTATTGACCACCAAAAAATTACACATCAAATCTATCATCCATGAATTATTGTGGTTTATTCAGGGCGATACCAATATTCAATATCTGAAAGAAAACAAAGTCCGCATTTGGGATGAATGGGCGGATGAAAACGGTGATTTAGGACCTGTGTATGGCGAACAATGGCGACGCTGGAAAACTGCCGACGGCAACACCGTTGACCAACTTTCCAATGTCATCCATCAAATTAAAAATAACCCCAATAGCCGCCGCCACCTCGTCTGCGCGTGGAATCCGGGTGTGATTGAGCGCATGGCATTACCGCCTTGTCATTGCTTGTTTCAATTTTATGTAGCCGATGGCAAGCTCTCTTGCCAACTCTATCAACGCAGTGCCGATACCTTTCTGGGTGTTCCGTTTAATATTGCTTCCTATGCTTTACTAACCATGATGATTGCCCAAGTTTGCGACCTCAAACCCGGCGAATTTATCCATACTTTTGGCGATGTTCATCTCTATCTCAATCATCTCGAACAAGCCCGATTGCAACTCACACGCAACACTCGCCCCCTACCTTCCGTACAATTAAATAAAAATATTAAATCTATTTTTGATTTCAAATACGATGATTTTGAATTGGTGAATTATGATCCGCACCCGCATATCAAAGCCGCTGTTTCGGTTTAAAGTATTGGTTGATTGGTTATTAGTTGATTGGTTGATTGTGTACTCGTTGATTCGTTATTCGTATTTTGTGAAACAAAATATTTACCACGAATCAACCAATCAACGAATAAACCAATAAGCCAATAAGGGTCGTGTATGAAATAAGTTCGTAATTTTAGAATTAGATTTTTTTCTTTAGACGATTCAATGAAATGGGCGTTTATCGGGTATAAATAACCATTTCATTGAAGAAGTATAAAGGAAAAAAGGTATTATAAAATACGA
>CALHBW010000396.1 GCA_937930625.1 uncultured Saprospiraceae bacterium
GAGATTGTACGGTACAGCAAAAACTTATCATCCGAGAGATACGCAATATCATCAATATATTTCATTATTTAGGGAAAATACAGGCGCGAGACAAATCATTGAAATGGACATTGACTTGGTGCAAATGTCTTGTGGAATGGGTGTACCGCTAATGGATTTTAAGGAAGAAAGAACCTTGCTTGATGACTGGGCAGATAGTCTGGGAAAAGAAGGTATTGAAACTTATTGGAAGAAGAAAAATACAGAGAGTATTGATGGTTTTGAAACGGAAATTCTTGGCGATTAGATGTTGCCATTCATATAAAAAATCATTTTAAATTAAATTAATAACCAATGAAAAATGAGATTCTATTAATCCCGGATAAAGCAGATATTGAACGAGATAATATCGCAAAAATTTGGGAAGAAAACGGTGGTGAAGTCAAGCGAATCGGGAAATTTTGGGTGAAACCCGAAGTTGGAAATAAGAGAGTTTCCATTTATGGTTATGATAGTTTTTGTTTGGTGCTTGCACAGGTTTTGGGTATTGAAATGATGATGCCCAAAGACGAAATTATCGCAATATTAGAAAAGAAGCATATCAAAAGAAATATTGAAATTGTATCATTTGGAGATGTTGGAAATATTAATTTTCCGAAGTTTATCAAACCCGCGACACCAAAATTATTCAAAGCGGAAATATTTACATCAAAAGAAGTATTGGCTCAAAAAATAGATGATATTGAAGCTACGGAATTGCTCATTTGCTCTGACGTGATACGTGTAGAAAAGGAAGTCAGGTCGTTCATATTGAATCGTAAAATACAAGATTTAGCGTTTTATGAAGGTGTCGGAGATGTCAATGAAGCAAGAACTTTCATCGAAGAATTTCTGGAAACCTGCGACCTCGAATTACCCAAAACATTCGTATTGGACATTGGTTTTAATGAGGATGATAAATGGTTTGTGATAGAATTTAATTCGAGTTGGGGTGCGGGGCTGAATTTTTGTGACCCGCAGAAAGTCATCCACTGTATTCGTGAAGCAGCAATCAATTGAAATAAAAATTATCAGTTATGAAAACAATGACTTGCAAACAACTCGGCGGCATACACAACAAATACAATAGTAAAAAATGAAGCAAGAAATAGTTTCGGTTAAATGGTTGAAAGACAATCTTTCCAAAGCGCATCTCGTACTATTGGATGCAAGTCCTGAGAGTACGGCAACGGGCAAGCTGTCTTCATTTTTGGGCTTGCATATTCCCAAGTCAAGGGTGTTTAATATCAAGGAAAATTTTACGAATAAAGCCAGTAATTTTCCAAACACCGTACCTAGTGCATCTCAATTTGAACAAGCCTGTCAAGCATTAGGCATCAATGCCGATTCAGAAATAATTGTGTATGATAATTTCGGAATTTATACCGCTCCGCGAGTTTGGTGGCTATTCAAAATTATGGGACACGAAAATGTACGTGTCTTGGACGGAGGACTACCCGAATGGATAAATCAAGGCTATGAAACCATCCCAAAATCAGATTTGAAACAGGAATATGCCCGTGGAAATTTTAAAAGTAAATTGCAAGAAGCGTACATTATAAAATACGAAGACGTGCTGGAAAATATTGAAACCGATAAATTCCTTGTAGTCGATGCACGTCCCGAAGGTCGCTTCAACGGAACAGCTCCCGAACCAAGAAAGCACCTTAAAAGCGGCAGCATCCCCAAGTCCATTAATATCCCTTACAAAACCTTATTGGAAAATGGAAAATTCAAAACCAAAGAAGAAATCCGCGAGATATTTGGCGAAAAGATAGACAAACCGACGGAATTGGTATTTAGTTGCGGTTCAGGGATGACGGCTTGCATCGTTATGTTGGCAAGTGCGATGGCTTTTCAGGAGAGCGCGTATTTATACGATGGTTCTTGGACAGAATATGCTGAATTGCAAAATTTGACTACCAGTTCATAGTTCATAGTTATCACAATCACTTGGATTTTACCTAAAGGCTATCCGTCTAACTTTGCCTAACTCAAGTTGCCGGGCGTACTCGTCTGACGAAGGTTTTTGTGAAATGTCGTGATTTGTCTCATAAAATATTCGCACTGAATAAAAGGATTCGTCTGACGAGTATTCGCTTTAGGCAAACTTAAACGGGTAGCCACAATGTTCAATGTTTCTTGTCAATACGTGTTTTCTTCAAAATAGAAAATAGTATTTTGGCGATTCGGTACTTAAATATTTCACTAATGTTCTGTGTTAAATGCTAAATGATATGAAAATCGGAATAGTAGGTTCGGGAGCGATGGGTAGCGGAATCGCCCAAGTCGCATCCACAGCAGGTCACGAAGTTATCCTCTCCGACACACGCGAGGCAGCCTTAGAGACTTCTAAAAACAAACTCCAAAAAATCATGAATCGCCTTATCGAAAAGAGTAGGGTAGAGGCGGACGAAGCGCAAGCCATTCAAGGTAGAATCCAATACACGACAGATAATGCAGACATGGCATCCTGCGGTTTGGTGATTGAAGCGATTGTAGAAAATTTGGATGTTAAAAAACAGGTTTTCAAACAATTAGAAAGTATTGTTTCGGAAGATGCGATGCTGGCGTCTAATACTTCTTCCTTGTCCATTGCTTCGATTGCGGCGGCATGTGAACACCCCGAACGCGTACTGGGCATTCACTTTTTTAACCCTGCGCCATTGATGAAATTAGTAGAGATTATTCCTGCTATACAAAGCGACCCGAAGGTAGTCGAAACGGCACGTCAACTCATCAACAATTGGGGGAAAACGACGGTACTTGCGAAAGACACACCCGGCTTTATCGTCAACCGCGTAGCACGACCTTTTTACGGTGAAGCTTTGCGGATTTACGAAGAAGGTATCGCTGATTTTGCGACAATTGATTGGGCAATGAAAGACTTTGGCGCCTTCCGTATGGGCCCCTTTCAGTTGATGGATTACATTGGAAACGACATCAATTTTACCGTAACAGAAACCGTATTCAAAGCCTTTTGGTACGACCCGCGTTACAAACCTGCTTTTACCCAAAAACGCCTGTCTGAAGCGGGATATTTGGGCAGAAAAACAGGCAAAGGCTACTACGATTACAGCCCTGAAGCCATGCCTCCCGCCCATACAGGAGATACTAAGTTGGGCATAAAAATCGTTAACCGGGTAGTGGCTATGCTCATCAATGAAGCTGCTGACGCGCTCTATCTCAATATCGCTTCCCGTGATGATATTGACCTCGCGATGACTCGCGGCGTCAACTACCCAAAGGGCTTGCTCCAATGGGCAGATGAAATCGGCATCGAAGAATGTGTAGCACGAATGGACGCACTTTATCACGAATATTTGGAAGACCGATACCGATGCAGTCCATTATTAAGACGGATGGCAAGAGATGGCGCGACTTTTTATTAGGGAGCAAATTAGAAATGAAAATTAGAAATGAAAATGAAAATGAAAATAGAAATATTCGCTGTAATAATGCTTGCATAACAAAAGTCATTTTTCATTTTCATTTCTAATTTTCATTGATATTTTCATTTTCATTTTCATTTTCATTTCTGAATTTTCATTACAATTGTTTACCACCATGAAGAAATACATCGTTTACTTACTTCCTGTTTTGCTTGTTTTGACGGGTTGGCAATTTCGCCAACCTCACGCAAAAGACATTGCGCCTTTAGCGGCTATTTCCATTCCAAATTATGAAAAAACAATCACCGAAAAAGGCATGTTGAAATTTGAAAGTGAAGATGCACTGCTCTATATCAAACCTGCGGTCAAAGCCTTTCAAGGCAGCCACGACCCGCGTATTTGTTGGCAGGGAAGCGGTTATGAATTTACCAAAATCAAAAAAATAACTGTTGACGAAATACAATTATATACGGCTCTGCTCACCAAAGGTAGAGATACACTTCACACGGCTTGGTGGTTTGATAATGGCGAACTGAAAACCATCAACGAATGGGAATGGCGTTGGACGACACTTTCCGGCAAATCAGGATTCAAATTGGTCAATGTAACGACAGACAAAGAAGAAGACCTGCCAAAAATTATCAAAGAAATACTTGCCACAAACCTGTAATTTTTGAACAAGTCAAAACTCCCTCTCCTGTAAGAAGAAGGCTGAGGTGAGGTTCACACACCAAAACAATTACCTTTTGCATCTTTAAAGGTATATAATTGGATAAATTCCAATAAAATATCACTTAAAAACACGTTAGAATTGGAATTTGGATTTTGTTTTTTGGAATTTTCATCTGTCCACATCGAAGTAAATTTACCAACATGAAAAAATTAACATTATTCACTATGTTTTTGGCAGTTATCCTATGGTTCGCTGCCTGTAAATCTGCCGACCAAGCAACTGCCGACAGCAGCAAGGATTATGTTACATTAGAGGAAGTCACCGTAGCATCTTCAAAAGAATCCCGCAGCAGACCCGCGATGAACACCCGTAGTGCAAAAAGCAGAGCCGCAGAACGTCCGATGCCATCACCACCACCACCTCGTGTCGCTACCTCAACTACTACGACAACAAGTTCAGGTCATATTGATTTGGCAGATGATTTAGTATTAGAAGCCCCACGTACTGCTGAACCACCACCGCCACCATCAGTTAAAGCTGAGGAGAGTATTATTGAGATGGAACATTCAATCGTCGAAACTTATGAATTAGCGACTTCAGAAAAGGCATCTAAAAGTAGAAAGAAAACCCGCGACTCAAAGCCCGAACCCCTCCCCAAAGCCCGCCAACTCACCGCCGGAGAAGTCAATGATTTCAGCAAGTGGGATTTATGGACAGACATCTCGCAGGAAGACCTCGCCGAACACGCCGAGCGTTGGTCAATGCTACCCGAAAAACGCTATGCCGTACAAGTCATCACCCAAGAGGGCGCACCCCTTACCAATACCCCTGTCGAACTCCAAACCAAAACGGGCTACGTACTCTGGAAAGCCAAAACAGACAATACAGGCAAGGCGGAATTATGGAATAAAATGTTTGATAAAACCGATGCTGCTGCACACAAAATTGTGGTCAAACACAAAGGTTCATCTTACGACCTCAAAGGCGTCAGTATCTTCCAAGAAGGTATCAATACCATCCAAATTCCGGTAACTTGTAAGGCTGCCAAATCGCAGGTCGATATTGCATTCGTAGTAGATGCAACGGGTTCGATGGGCGACGAAATCACCTATCTAAAAGCTGAATTGAATGATGTAATTGGGCGTGTAAAAGATGAAATGCCTGACACACGCGTCAATCTTGGCAGCGTATTTTACCGCGATACAGGCGATAAATATTTAACCCGAAAAAGCGATTTTTCGACTGATATTTCCAAGACCATTGATTTTATTATAAAACAAAATGCAGATGGCGGCGGCGATTATCCCGAAGCGGTAGAAGATGCCTTGGATGTCGCATTGAATGAATTGAATTGGAGTGATGAAAGTACAAGTCGATTGATGTTTTTGGTCTTGGATGCCCCGCCGAGTACCTCCGAAGAAGTCAATAAAAAGATGGCTGCGCTTACTCAAAAAGCAGCCGAAAAAGGCGTCCGCATCATCCCTGTGGCGTGTTCGGGTATTCGTAAGGGAACGGAATATCTCATGCGCGCAATGGCACTTGCGACCAACGGCACATACACCTTCCTAACCGACCATAGCGGTATTGGCGGTTCTCATATTGAGCCGACTACGGATGATTATAAAGTCGAATTATTGAATGATTTATTGGTGCGTGTCATCACACAATTTAGCGAAATCCCTGACTGCGATGAGCGTTACGACGATGTGATTGACGACATCATCAACGGGCAAGGCAATCAACAAATCGTCTGGGAATATTATCCCAATCCGACCAAAGGAGAATTCACCGTTAGTTCAGACGAAAATATCCAAGAGGTCTTCGTCACCGACCTCAACGGCAAGCTCCTGATGCGACGCACAGGCAATGGTCGTACTGCCGAAAAAATCCAACTCAATATTGGTGATTTTCCTTCCGGCGTGTATGTCGTGAAGTGTCATTTTGATAATGATAAATGGGAAAGTGGGCGAGTTGTATTGGTGAGAAGGTAAGTAGTATTTCTATCAAATATTTGTAGGGACAAGGCATGCCTTGTCCCTACAAATAATTGATAGAAATAAAAAAGGCGTAGACAAATTCATGAATTTGCTCTACGCCTTCTTTTGTATGTAATGTGTTTTAAAAAATTATAGAATAAACCCTGTCAGCCGAGTGGACTTTCCGAAAATCTAAAAATCACATATTAGGTGGTGTTCGACAAAAATAGGGTTATGCGAGTTGCAAGGCGAATTTCTTTGTTAAAAGTGGATATTTGAGTATTCAGGCAGCCATTTTTCATAAAAACATTCGCCTTGCAACTGTTCCCTATTTTACTCGAACACCTCTACATATCAATATGTTCGCCAAATTGAAAATTGAAAATTGAGAGTTGATAATTAATTTATTTTTTATTTCATAAAAAACTTAAAATTAAATAATTACAAATTATAAAATAAAATTAGTTATCAATTATACATTCTCAATTCTCAATTT
>CALHBW010000397.1 GCA_937930625.1 uncultured Saprospiraceae bacterium
TGTCCAATTCAACCCGATTGAAGATGAAGAACTACCATACATAGAAGATACCTACATCGGTGTATATGACAATCTCGGCAACCTCCAAAAACAATATAATGTAGGCGATACCCTCCGCCAAACGACCATAGACATCTCTACACTACCTGCGGGTACGTATTGGGTCGTGTGGTTCGTCGGTGGAGAAGTGATAGAGACTAAACAAGTGTATAAGAATTAGAGACGAGAGAGGTGAGACGAGAGAATTTTAATGAACATGCTGTGTTGCGCTGTGAGGTGTGGCACAGCATTTTTATGTTTGTTCGTTTTGGGGAATGTGGACTACGCAGATTTTTGTTATTTTGCAAATGCTAAATTAACGTGAATAGAACGTTTTTACATTATGCGAAAAAAACTCATTTACACCGGAATTATTTTCTTCATCTTATTAATGGTCGGCTACTCCTTCGCGATGAATAACTGGCGAATCAGAGATGCCATATTGGAGTACAAACACGACAGAACTTATCGCAATAAAGCCGTCACGACCAAAGCGCAGATAGATAAGGTTTACGCAAAATTTGAGCAGATAAATTATGCGAAATTAGAAGATGAATACTTGGATTATACCAAGTCCAACACCAAGACATACAAGCCATTAGTCAGTAATTTGAAGTATGTAAAGGTGAAACGAAAAGACTTGAACAAATATATCGTCGGGCGGTATCGCGTGAAGGATTTTATGTGCAAAGACAAATTTTACAAACAATGCGTCAGGAATAAAAGCGATGTGGTGACTTGCGCTTTAAACAAAAAAATATTCTACAAAACCCTCGAACTCCAACAAGCACTCGAAAAACAAGGCTACAATAAAAGCGGTTTTCGCGTAGTCAACGGACATCGACATCCGCGATACAACGAGCGCGTAGGTGGTGCCAAACAAAGCCGCCACATCAAAGGCGAAGCTGTCGATATTTCGATTCGTGATATTAATAAGGATGGAAAATCTGACAAAAAAGATAAGGATATTGTATTGGATATTCTCGAAAAAAAAATCATCAAAAATGAAGGCGGTTTGGGTTTGTATCCGGGTACACAGAGTGTGCATTATGATGTGCGGGGCGTGCGGGCGCGATGGAATTCTTATTGAGATTTGGATTATTGGGTTGATTGGGTTGATTGAGTTGATTGAGTTTATTGAGTTGATTGAGTTGATTGGGTTTATTGAGTTTATTGAGTTTATTGAGTTTATTGGGTTTATTGGGTTGGTTAAGTTTATTGAGTGAGATTTCGCTCCAATTGGGACTATTCAATATTTTGTGTCACGCAGAGAACGCGGAGTTCGCAGAGATTTGATTATCAGTCTTTTGTAAATATAGCATCCTTAATTTAATCGAATAAGACACAGTTGGGTGAACACTCCCCTCCAATTATTATTTTTTAATTTTGACTCTATCGAAACATGAATACTAACCCAATAAACCCAATAAACCCAATAAACCCAATAAACTTAATCAACCCAATCAACTCAATCAACCAAATTCGCCTTCATCATTTTCTTTTCCAACAGTTTACGAGGCGAGCCTTCTTCGCCTTCTATCTTGCGTTTGAGAAATTTTTCGGTCATCAAACTTGCAATTGGACGGGCATACGTAGAGCCATAACCCGAATTTTCGACATATACAGCGATAGCGATTGTTGGATTATCTTTGGGGGCAAAACCAATAAATGTAGAGTGGTCCTCGCCATGCGGATTTTCTACTGTACCCGTTTTTCCGCAAAAACTAACATCAGTTATCGCCGAATTGGTATTTTCGATGACGTATTCCATGCCGCGTATAACGGCTTTATAGTCGCCGGGGTCGGTGAGGAGTGTCGTTTGTCTTTCGTAATTTTTGAGCGGATAAAGGGTATCATTTTCTACAAAGCCCTTCGCCAAATGTGGTGCGTAATAATAACCACGATTGGCAATAATCGCCGCCATATTAGCCAGTTGAATGGGCGTCACTTGCAACTCGCCCTGCCCGATAGCGACCGACATTACGGTAGGTGCGCCCCATTCAAAATCAGGATAAATCTTATTATAAGTCGAGGCGTCGGGTACATTGCCGCCCTTTTCGCCTTCGATGTCTATTCCAAGCGGTTCGCCTAAACCAAAACTCCGAACATAGGCAGCCCAATTGTCCACGCCATCAGGTGTACTACTTTTTTTATCCACTACATTCCGAAACGCCCGCCAGTAGTACGAGTTGCACGAATATTTCAAGGCACGCGACAAATTTGTAATTGGTTCGGGATGCGGACGACAACCATAGCTTTTGTTTTTATACTTATAAGAACCATAACATTGAATCCCCGTACCCGACCAAATCGCTTTTTCTTGCAATGCAATCAAGGACATTAAAGGCTTGAAAGTAGAACCCGGCGGGTACTGTGCATTGAGCGCGCGATTGAACAGAGGTTTGAGCGTATCAGCTTGCAATCGGGCAAATGCCTGTCCGCGCCCACGGCTGATTCTCAACATATTCGGCGAATAACTCGGACTGCTGATAAATGCCAAGACTTCGCCGGTACTCGGCTCTATCGCCACGATACTTCCCTTCTTATTTCGCATCAATTCCTCGCCGTACTTTTGCAAATCAATATCGAGCGAGGTGACGAGATTTTTACCGGAAACGGCAATTTCATCTAACTTACCATCTTTGTAACTACCCACCACACGCCCCATATTATCACGGGTAAAATATTGCTTACCACGTTGTCCGCGCAACTCTTTTTCATACTCCTTTTCCATGCCCGATTCGCCGATGTAGTCGCCATCGTCGTAATAATTCGAGCGAGCTACCTGTCGTTCGTCCACCTCACTAATATAGCCCAAGACGTGTGCTCCGCATTGATAATAATACGTCCGCACATTTCGCAATTCTGCCTGAAAACCGGGAAATTGATATTGGCTTTCCTGAAACTTCAAATAAGTAAGTGCAGATACTTTGGGTAAGAAAACAAAGGGTTTGTAGCGTGTGTAGCGGTGGTCGCCGTCGAAGTCTTTATTGAGGTTACGTTCATAAGTTATGCTGTCGATGCCTAGTAAACCACAAAGTTTCGTGGTATCAATATCTCTTACATCATTATAGGTCGCCGTAATATCGTACATCGGGTCGTTCTGAACGAGCAATTTACCATTACGGTCAAATATCAAGCCGCGAGAAGGGTAAATCGTCGTATAATATCGCCCAAATCGCTCTGCCTTGCTGATGTATTCGGTATCCAACATTTGCAAGTGAAAACTACGTCCCAATAACACCAATGCCCCCAAAGCAAAGACGAAGCGAATGACATGTTTTCTTTCTTGAAATGTATCTTTCATGTTGATGAGTTGATGAGTTGTCGAATTGTTGAGTTGACGAACAACGACTCAACGAATCCTTGTAATTATTCTTTTCTTTATTTTAACCGTATTTTGAAATTGGGCTAAAACTCGTCTGCCATCTGTAAAATCTATTGATACCCCACATCTTTGAATACCCCGTTTACTAAACTTCAAAAAGTTTAGTAAACGTAAGTAATGCACTGATTTTTAGTTTATTACAAAAATTTGTTCCCCGCTTACGTTTACCAAACTTGAAAAGTTTAGTAAACGGATTACTTATATTTTTTGTTTTATTTAAAATATTATTAATTTATAAAATAGTATTTTTAAGTAAAATAAAAATATAGAAATATTTTTTGTTTTAAAAATATCGACATTTAAAAAGATGTGGGCTATCGATAGATTTGTAAAATGTCAGTCGTGTTTTAGTTCAAATTTGGGGTAGATTCTCCATTTTAAGTGCAAATATATTTTAATTTTTTCAATTAATGTTATTGAATTATGTGCAGTTTGGCGAATATATGATTTCATGTAATTTGAAGTAAAAACATTTACTCATTTAATCATTTACGCATCTACTCATTCCTTACTTCCTCCCCAAATTAAAAATAAAAACAGGTAGCAATATCACCGGAAAAGAGACGAGATAAGTGAAAACTGCCTTAATGAATGCCATATTAATTTTTTCAAATAAAAACGTCTCATACAAGGAATATACGACCACAAAAATGGCAAGACAAAGGGCAACATACTGCAAAAACCACGGCGTACCCAACTTAGTACGATTTGGTAGTGGATTATTGTCATAACCGCCACGCGGCTCAAGGATATTGACGAATAAGGGACGGAAAAACATCATCGCCACACACGCGCCCGCGTGCATTCCCGCGCTATCATAAAACATATCCACCACGACACCCGTCACAAAGGCGATGGTCAGCGTAATCCCCGCAGGCAATCGCAAAGGCAGCATCAGCAAAGCCAAGGGATATATCCAAATTTTAAAGTAATAGGCATAGCTTCCCAACTCGATATTTTTCAATATCAAGACCTGCACGAGTATCAGTGCCGTAAAGCGTATGAGATGAATTACTGTAGGATTCATGATTTTTTTTCGAAGTTTATTGGTTTATAGAGTTCGTAGAGTTTGTTGAGTTTATAAAGGCACTTCCCGCACACTTATGAACTCAATGAACTTAATAAACTTAGTAAACTCAATAAACTCATTTACTAACGGACTCCTCAAGGGCGCGTCGCTCATCACGCATTAGCGATTCGACGACATTAACGTATTGGATATTCGAAAAATCGGTAGTCAATTGCACATTAATATTGTGGTAATTACTACCGGGGGGCAATTCATGTTTTGCCACGATGCCTATCATAATATTTGCCGGAAAAATATCCGAAAAATTATTCGTTACAATTGTATCGCCTACAGCTATGCGGGCGTGTTTGGGGATGTTTTCGAGTGCCATAATACGTGGATTATTACCTTTCCACGCCAATGACCCGAAATAATTATGTTTCTTAAACTTAGCGTTGACGCGTACATCGCGGTGTAGCAAAGACATGACTACACTATAATTTTTAGAAGTTTTCAACACAATACCTGCCACGCTGCCATTGCTCACAACTCCTGCATCTGCTACTATTCCGTGCTGATTGCCCCTGTCAAGTGTCATGGTGTTATTAGGATGGTTGGTCGTATTACTGATGACTTTTGCGCTGATGTAGTTGTAGCGTTTTTCGAGCAGTGTATCTTCTACTATTTGGGATTCGATGGCATGATTATAATAGGTATTTGGCTGGCGATTGAGGTATTCGTTATAAGCATTGGCGAGGCTGTCGTTGATTTCGCGGAGTTTGAAATAGTCGCCTATATCATCTTGTTTTTTCGTAAAAAAACCGGAAACAACATTAGAAGAGTGGAAATATACGTTGCCGTGAAAATCATTATAATTGACCATCAAATACACCGCAGCTACTTCCAAAAACGTAAACAGGAAGAAGCCGTGAAACCTGACCAGAAAATTAATTAAATTGTTCATGTGGTGGGTGCTTAGTTTATTGAGTTTATTAGGTTTATTGAGTTTGTAAAGTGAAACTTTACGTAGCGAAGTTGACTCCTAATATTTTATGAATAAATAATAAGACAAAAAAATCTTACAATTCATTAGCGCATAAAATTCTGATAAATAGGATATTATGCACTTATTTATTCATTTAGTCGTTATACTTAACTCAATAAACTTAATAAACTCAATGAACTTAATAAACTAATCCCTAAGTACTCTTACGGTCAATTAAGAAAGTGTATTTATCAATATTTTTCAGTGCCTTGCCCGTGCCGCGTACTACGGCGCGTAGTGGGTCGTCGGCTACATGTACTTGTAGTTTCGTTTTTTGGGCGATACGTTTATCGAGTCCGCGCAAGAGTGCGCCGCCGCCTGTGAGGTACAAACCTGTCTGATAAATATCTGCTGCCAACTCCGGCGGTGTATTTTCCAATGCCTTCAAAATCGCGTCTTCCACTTTGGAAATCGACTTGTCGAGTGCATGAGATATTTCGGAATACGAAACGGTGATTTGTTTAGGAATACCAGTCATCAGGTCGCGCCCGTTGACGGGGAAATCATCCGGTGGGTCTTCGAGTTCGTGCAGGGCAGAACCTACATTGATTTTGATACGCTCGGCAGTACGTTCTCCAATGAGAATGTTATGCTGGCGTTTCATATAATTTGTAATGTCACTTGTAAATTCATCACCTGCAATGCGTATGGACTGGTCGCACACAATTCCCGATAAGGCAATCACCGCAATTTCAGTCGTTCCACCTCCTATGTCGATAATCATATTTCCGATAGGTTCTTCTACATTCAGACCGATACCGAGTGCGGCTGCCATAGGCTCGTGGATGAGGTAGGTTTCCTTAGCATCCACATGTTCTGCCGAATCAAAAACTGCACGTTTCTCAACTTCCGTAATACCGGATGGAATACAGATAACCATTTTCAGATTATTGAAAAAACGACGGCGTGTACCCGTCATATTGATGAAGCCTTCAATCATGCTTTCAGCAGCTTGAAAGTCGGCAATCACACCATCTTTGAGTGGGCGGATAGTTTTGATTTCGCCATGCGTCTTTTCGTGCATCATCATGGCTTTTTTACCCACAGCGATAGCTTCACCACTGCGCCTATCAATAGCCACAATAGAAGGTTCATCGACCACTACTTGGTCGTCCTGAATGATGAGGGTATTTGCTGTACCCAAATCTATTGCTATCTCTTGTGTAAAAAAATTGAAAAATCTCATTAACGCACTTATATTGATGCTTGATTGAATAGAGTGTGTCCGTAGTGCTTAGATTAATGAATGTGCGAATGTGTCAATGCCAATAAATTATTGGCATTTGGATGAATCAAGTTCAGGGATTACATAGTTATATCTTTTTAATTTGAGGGTTTGGTTATGTCGATTTGAGCTTATGTATATTTTAAATTATCTTAATGTAAGATAAGGTGATTTGATTGAGTTGAATTTATATATGATTCATTCATTCTCTCATTCAGAAGACATTCATTGCAAATAAGACGCTTTTATCGCGCAAAGGTAACGAATTACGTGACAAAACGAGGGTACTTTAAAACATTATTTTTCCCAGTGTACGAAAATATTTTTCAAAGGTTGTTAATTTGCCGAAATACACGTTTTTTAAGTGTATAAAAGGTATTTTTAAGTGTTTAAATGTTAAGAAAGTATTAAATAAAATATACCTAAAAAATGTGACATTAAAAATGCTTGATTATTCACAGGAATGTTGTAATCATAATGCGGGATAAAAAGGGAATATTTGGCAAATTTATTTCGATTCAACGATATTTCATATTTTTACAAAAAAACGAAAACGAAGGGATTAGAAATGTTAGATTTTGCCCGAAAGCTCATAGGTTTTTAAAACCTATGAGCTTTGTTCCATATCTTGCATCATTTCCTGAATTCAGAATAACACGAACTATCGAAACTATGGGACGCTTTAAGGTCGCACTAAGTATATTTTTTTGTATTTGTTTCTCTAACTGTACAAATGATAAACCTGTCGAAAATACGAAAAATAACACTTCAAAAAGTACTAACACAACCGCTCAATTTCGCGCCATTGAAAGTCAAAATTCCGGCATTGATTTCGTGAATAAAGTGGATGAATTTAACTCCAAAATAAATTATTTTTCATATACGTATCTGTACAATGGCGCAGGTGTAGCTACGGGCGATTTGAATAACGATGGTCTGCCCGATATTTTCTTTCAAAGTAATTTTGTAGGTGCTTTTTTGTTTGTTAATGAGGGTAATATGAAATTTAATAAGATTAATTTGAGTGAAAGTTTATTCAACAAAAAAGCAGTAGGAACAGGAATAAGTTTGGTAGATATCAATGCGGATGGTTTGCTCGATGTCTATTTGTGCTACTCCGGTCCGGCGAATATGCCGCAAAATTTAAAAGCCAATAAATTACTCATCAATAAAGGTAATTTTCAATTTGAAGAACAAGCCGAAAAATATGGTCTTGCCAATACCGAAAATTCCAGTCAAGCCTCTTTTTTCGACTACGACAAAGACGGCGATTTGGATATGTATTTAGTTAATACGAATTCCGATTTTCAGCGCACCCATGAAATGTATCAATTGAAAAAACTTCAGCATGGCGACCAAGTGCTTGGGCAATTTCACGCGCAAGACAGACTATATCGAAATGATGCCGGTAAATTCACCGATGTTACGCAGAGTGCG
>CALHBW010000398.1 GCA_937930625.1 uncultured Saprospiraceae bacterium
AGACACTATTTGCAAAAAATTGTCAAAGAACCAAAAATAAAAAGGAAATGATAATGATTTATAATAATAAATATTCTTTTGAAAAATTTTGTAAAATAAAAAAAACGTTGATAAGCAGTTGGTTGGAAAATTCAAAATTCATTCATTCAAAATTCAAAATTGGCTTCATTTTGTGCTTTATCCTCTTATCAAATTTGGCGATGGCACAGTGCAGTGATTCGGGCAATTACTGGAACAAAAGCTGGATTTCGTGCGAAAAAACACTCCCGCCCAGCCCCGTAAGAGTCACAGACCAACATTGGATAGAATACGAATTTCATCAACCTCAAAGCATCGACAGCATACACATCTGGAATGCCAATCGAGCAGGTGAAAGCAACATGGGCGCGAAATTGCTCCACATAGATTACACCGAAGATGGCGTCAATTGGGTGAAAAATGCTATTACGCTCACCCTTCCAAAAGCTGATGAACAGGACGATTACGAGGGCTATCAATTTGCATCAGGTTTTGAGGATGTTTTTGTGCAAAAAATTCTGTTCGTTATGTTTAGCAACTACGGAGCTGCCGACTGTATCTCTCTCGCTGAAGTTCAATTCAAAATCAATCCTGATGCTTGTTATGGTACGATTGATGAATGTGGCGAGTGCAACGGACCGGGCGCAACTACATGGTATCTAGACGAAGATGGCGATGGTTTGGGGCACATTGATACGCCCATAAAGGACTGCATCCAACCCGATGGATATGTCGCCAATGCGGATGATTATTGCGATAATGGTCTTTTGGGCTGGAGTGAAGTCGGCGCGATTTTCAGAGATAATGGTTGTACCGGATGTCACGGTGACAATGCGCTCGGCGGACTCAATCTGACCACTTACGAAACTGCCGCTCAAGGCGGTAATAAATGTGGTACAAACATCCTCACCGGCACAACTTTGACCGATATTATCACCATCAGTGGCTATGCCGGATGCGATGAACCGATTGGCATACCTTCCATGAATGAACGCGTAGGCGGACAAATTGACGATATTGAACTCGACCTCCTCCAAACTTGGATAGACGCAGGCGCACCGGAAGATTGCAACTGCCTCGCAGGTGCGCCCGATGCCGATAATGACCTGACTTGTGATGTTATTGATGACTGCCCCAATTTTGATAATCGACTCATTGGTACACCTTGTGACGATGGGCTTATTTGTACAGAAAATGACGTGTGGACAAGTGCTTGTGATTGTAAAGGACAACTCGCCACCGACAGCGACAACGATGGCGTATGCGACATAGAAGATACCGCTCCCAACGACCCTTGTACAGCTGATGGCATAATTGACGGTGTAGAACCTACGGCATGGCTCGCTCTCCCAACCAATGACTGCGATACCGATGGTGTCAATAATGTCAATGGTGACCTCAACGACTTTGCCCCCTGTATCAATAATGAGGGACAAGTCAAAACAGCCGCTTGTAACTGCCCAAGCAATATGCTCCTCGCCGGAGGAAAATATACCGGACAAAACGGTATGAATGCCGGGTTCGCTCCCTTCGCTGATGGGCTTCCTGATGGCAGAATGAGTAGTTATCTGGGTTACTTGGATAGTCTGTATTTATCTTTCCCGTACATGGCAGTGGGTGAGGAAATATGTATTACGCTTGGTTTTCAAAGGGCAGATGGTATTGCCAATTTTAGTGTAAATAATAATTCATTTACCTATCTTAATTTTGCAGGATTGGAGGATTATCAGCCGCAAGAAATTTGTTTCAGAACATTGAGTGAAGGCGAACAAACTGTTATCATTACGGATATTGGCGGTGGTGGAATTTATGTAGATGGTTCGACATACAGCCACTGCCCATGCAACATAAATGACCCTAAATATGAATCGCCTTCCTGCGATTGTACCTATGACTCGACAAGTGATGCCGGGGCGTATCTTTCTTCCGTAGGTATCAGCAATCCCGACAGAGCCGACGGCGCACCCGATGGTATTTTTACAAATTACATTGGAGGTACTTCTGACACGCTCAATTTGGCATTTCCTGACATTACCGCAGGTGGCGAAATATGTATTACATTGGGATTTAGTTACAGAACAGGTATGGCTAAGTGCGATGTTGGTAATGAATCATTTTATTTCCCTAATTCGATACAAGATAGCCTCTATACCGCGCAGGAGTTTTGTTTTATCAATAAATCAGGCAATCCGAATGTAGCGATTACCGACATTGCCGGAGGTGGCATTAGGGTAGATGGTTCGCGCTATAATTACTGTACAGATTGTCCAACCAACGCAAATGGTGATGCTCCTATAAAAGCCGAACTACATGCTTGGCTGGAAGGTAATTATGACCCGACACTTCGGGAAATGACTACCATGCTTGGCGCGCGCGGTCTGTTGCCCGGTCAAACGCCCCTTAATGTCATTGCCGTCTCTACACCTGCCGGACAACCTTACTACGGTGCGCCCTGGAATCATACAGGTACAGAAGGTACCACTTGGGACGATGCTAATTACAATAATGTAGAAAGCGACTGGGTATTGGTTTCTTTCCGCACCGGAACAGCTAAAAGTACTGAAGTTGCTATGACTGCCGCTTTGCTGAATCGCGATGGCAGTATTCGTTTTCCTGACCGTTGTGCGCTGCCTTATTCGGATGGTACGCCGCTTTATGTGGTCATCGAACATCGTAATCATATCGGTATCATGTCACCTAATCCTATTGATATTCAAGGAAATATACTTGCATATGATTTCAGGCGTGGTGACAGTTACAAAGACATCACCAGCTTCGGACAAAAGCAACTACCTACGGGTGAGTGGGTGATGTTTGCAGGTGATGCCGACCAAATTCCTGATGATGTCAGCTACGATATTACAGGAGCAGATAAAACAAAATGGGCAGAAAATAATGGCGTTTTTGACTATTATCTCTCTCCCGATTTCAATTTGGACGGTGATATAAACGGACAGGATAAAGCCATTTGGTTTGATAATAATGGTATTTCTTCGCGTGTACCAAAATAAATAAGTACCAAGCACCAAATTCCAAATAACAAACGTAGTAGAACGCGGATTTGGCGGATTGAGCAGATTTATGCGGATTTTTTGTCCGTATTAAATATCTTATTCGTTAAATCCGCGTTCTATTTTGGAATTTGGGTTTTGGAATTTGGAATTTCACCTATTTTTGCCCCATGAATCAAAAAATAATTATCGGTTTTGTTTTACTATTAATCTCCATACAATCCATTTATGCTCAAAAAGATAGCGTACCCGAATTTGATTTTTCACGCTTTATCTATTTGGATTCAGTGGTGATTACGGCATCGCGCAGTGGTTTTGATACCGATGAATTTGTGGATATGGTACGTGCGGATTCGTCATTTTATGAGGCATTTCGCAACTTGCGCTTTGTGGAATATGATGCGGAAAATGATTTTACATTTTATAATAAAAAAAACGAAATCGCCGCCGCATATACGAGTACCACGCGCCAATACACCCGCAAAAAAGGCAAAGCTACTTGTCGCACAATGGATATTTTAGAAGAAAATATTACAGGGAAATATTATAAAAGAAATCGCAAACCACGTTATTATACCACAAAAATGTTTGAGCGATTATTTTTCACAGAAGAAGAAATCTGCGAAACGCGCAACTCCACCCCCTCCGAAGATGAAGAAGATGGCAGAATAGCAAGATATGTCACCCAACTCAAAAAGCTCATTTTCCAACCCGGCGAAAAAGTCGATGTGCCCATAATCGGCGGAAAGACAGCCATTTTTGAAGAGAAAATGGCGAAATATTACGACTATGCCATCAACTCGGAAGCGCATCAAAACGGAATGGATTGCTATGTATTTCGAGTGAATGTAAAGCCGGAATTTGAGGATAGAAAGGAAGGGAAAACCGTTGTAAAATCGTTGGAAACATTCTTCGAGAAAAAGACTTTTCAGGTCATTGGGCGCAATTATCGGGTAGCATATTACGGTGCATTATTCGATTTTGATGTGACGATGAATGTCAAATTAACCAAAATAAACGACCAATATTTACCGGAATATATCGCCTATGATGGTTTTTGGAAAATACCGACACAAAAGTTGGAACGCGCAAAGTTTACCATAACGGTAGAGACGGACGCTTCGCTTGACGGTGGACGATAGATGGAGACAAAACGCTCATTTGGCTTTGCCAAATGAGCGTTATTTTTTCACAGCGTTTCCGTCGTTCTTCTATGGTCACCCATCCACCCTCTGCAAAACTCTGTCAATAGCTGCGTCCAATTTAGGTCCTTTCGGATTGATGGCAGCGATTTTGCCGTCTTTATCCAAGAGGAAGGTTCTTGGAATTCCTTTGACTCCGTACTCTTGGGCGGGTTGTGACTGCCAGAATTTGAGGTCGCTGACATGATAATCCCAAGTCAAATTATCCTTTTTGATGGCATCTACCCAACGTTTTTCCTGCCCCTTTCTATCCAATGAAACGCTGTAAACGGTAAAGCCTCTGTCTTTGTATTTATTATAGGTTCTGACCAAGTATGGATTGTTGATGCGGCAGGGTTTGCACCAACTCGCCCAAAAATCAATCAATACAATTTGTCCACGTAAATCCGACAATTTATACACCTTACCATCCGGCGAGGGTAGCGAAATATCCGGTGCTACTTCACCAACTTTTATCTTTGATAAAGCATCTTGTGCCTTTTTCTGTTCGGCTTGCTGCTTTGCCTGTTCTACGAGCGCATTATAACCTGCGATGTAGGGCGAATTGGGATAATCCGTTGCAAATCTTTGAGTTATCTTATCAAAAGTTGGTTTATTCGTCTCAATACGCAGGCGCGTAAATGCCATAAACATCCCAATCATGCTACTGCTCGTTGTATCTATAAAGTTCCTGAGTTCCGGTTCGGGTATCCTACCGTTCGGATATTTACCGACGAAAGATTGGTAAATATTCGCTTCTTTTGAGCCTGTGATGTTGTAATTATTGATGCCTAAATCCCGGACACCTGCACGAATATGTATATTTTTTTCCTTGCCGCTAAATACTAACATCGGCTTGTGCGCGCCTACTTGCAAAATGTACAAGCCGGGTTCGAAGTCTTCTATTTTGATTTCAAAATTACCATTTGGGTCTGCATTTGTATTGCCTACGGCTTTGTTGGGTGCAGCAGGCGTTACTTTTTCGAGTAAAACACCCAGATTAGCCGCCCCGTCAATTTGTCCTGTAACGGTGGTGCTGTTGTCCGGTGGAGCGCATTGTAATACCAATACACTCATCAATAAAAATATCGTTGTCCTCAATATATTTTTCATTATTTCTATTTTTGGTCAAATTTAGGAAGTTTTAACATGAATTGAAACACAGCAGCCTTATTTTTTGTTGATTTTTATTGATGAATTGTAGCGTTGATGAGTTGTGGAGTT
>CALHBW010000399.1 GCA_937930625.1 uncultured Saprospiraceae bacterium
TTTGCCCAACTCATTTGCGTGGGGCGTACTCGTCTGACGAAGGTTGTGGCAAAATGCGGTGATTTGTCTTATAAAATAATCACACTGAATAAAAATATTCGTCTGACGAGGTTTCATTTAGGCAAACTTAAACGGGTAGCCGACAAATCTTTAATTTCAAATTGAACTGAAAGCAATGAAGACCCTGTAATAACTGCTTTACAGGTTGACCGCGAATACTGTAATGACTGCTTTAGCTGTCAAGTGGGTTAAATAAATATTTGTATATTATTGTTTTTGAATTAATTAAAAATAAAAATAATAATACACTTGACAGCTAAAGCAGTCATTACGGAGTTCCCGTCCAGCCTGTTTAGCTGTCAAGTAAAATGAAAAAATATTTATAAAGTATTGTTTTTAAATTTATTACAAATTTAAATAATGATATACTTGACAGCTAAAGCAGCAATGTCATTTAGTTAAGAAGTGTTTTTACTGTTTTAATTAAATTAAAATATGTATTTTGTTCATGTTAAAATTTATTTTTTCTAAAATATCATTAAAAATAAATATTTATAGAATACGATAAATCACGTTTAGTAAACTTTGAAAGTTTACTAAACGTAGGGTTCGCATTATTTTAAAATTTATTCACATTACGAATTTAAAATTAAAATAATATTTATAAAAAATGACTTAACTAAATGACATTGGCTAAAGCAGTCATTACGGAGTTCCCGTCCACTCTGTTTAGCTGTCAAGTGAATGACAAAAGGTGTTATATAAGTAATTCATTTTAAATTAATTATAAAGTTTAAATAGAAAATATTTGACAGCTAAAACAGTCATTGCAGTACATCCGGTAAAGTGTTTTTTTATGAAATTAAAAATTTGTCCTGTACCTTGTAAAGATTCAGGTTACATGGATTCCTTTTTTATTCGTAAATTTACCCTCTAAATAATAATGAGTAAATGAATAGAAGAGTAAATGTACATATGACATTTACTCATTCACTCATATATTCATTTACTCATTTTTTGTGCAAAAAACCATTATCAAGAATGAAAAAATCATATTTACTGATTATACTGTTCGCTCTTTTTTCAAATATAATTAGCGCACAACAAGATAGTTATAAATGGAAAGTTGGCTTTCATGCCGGTGGCATGGGCTATGTAGGCGACCTTAATACCCGCCTGATTAATCCACAAACGCAATGGCTGGCAGATCCGCTTGCAAATTTGCGTCCCTCCTTTGGACTGAGCCTCGAATATGCACCCGGCGCAAATTTTGGTCTGCGAGCTTTATGGAGCAATGGTCAATTTACAGCCAATGACCGTATTGTTAGCTTCAACAATAGCCTTCAAACAGATGAACCGAACTTTATGCGTGGGCTTAATGCGCGCACCAAGATTAATGATTTAAACCTTATCGGTACATTTTATTTGCAACGCAGCCGCCCGACCAAGAAAAGAAGCCTTTCACCATACCTGATGATTGGTGCCGGAGTAACGAATTTTGAAGTATATGGCGATTTATTTTTTAATAATGATAGTCGCTATTATTATTGGAGTGATTTTACGGTTAGAAGCCATCCGCAAGGTACGCCTGAACCGGAAAATGGAGGTGTTGTGTTACAAGATGGTAATTACGAAACCAATCTCACCGAATTGCAAACCGAGGATTTTGATTACGAAACTACTGTTGCAAATATTCCTCTTGGTTTAGGTTTCAAATGGCGATTGGCTGACAGATTGAGCCTTAATTTTGAAACACTTTGGCATTACACATTTACGGATTATCTGGATGATGTAAGCGGTGTATATATCATTGATTTTGACAATCCTTCTCCATTACAGTCCTTTGCTTCTAACCCCTCAAGTAGTCAAAATATCTGGCGTGGACGAGAAGAGGATAGATTCAATGATTTGTATAGTTTCAATACCATCTCATTAAATTATAATTTTGGATATAGAAAAGATACACCCCGTCCAATTGATGAAATTGCCTATGGCAATGACACCCGAACCATCAAAGAAGTAACCACTATCATTATCAATGAAGAAGGTGATACACTGAAAATCGAACAACAAATTCGTGAAGATGATGCCGAAGAAACGGCACGGTTGGAAGAATTAGGTGCAGAAAAAGAAACGGTAGTTGACGAGATAGCTATGTTGGAAGAACAACTTCGCGCGGCAGGTGAATTGCCGGAAGCACCCGAAGTAGAAGTGGAAACTACAGAAGAAGTAGCGGTAGAAGCAGCAGAGCCTGAACTCTCCCGCCGCGAACGCAGACGTCTCGAAAGAGAAAGAGCAGAACAAGAAATTGTAATAGAAGAACCGGAAACGTCTGCCGTAGAAGTAGTCGAAATGGAACAACCCGAAACGCCCGAAACAGAAGTTGTGGTAGAGCCTGAAACGACTATGACAGATACAAATATAGAACTTCCCGAAACGCCCGATGCGGGGGGTGTCGTTACAGAGCCAAATGTTGCGGAAGGAGACCGCCCTGCCCGTCCTGATCGCCCGGATATTAGTCTTGGTGATGAAGTGGTAGAAGAGGTAGTCATAGAAGTTGAAATGCCGGACGCAGAGGCAGAAGTACCTGATACAGAAGTCGAAGTGGAAGTTCCTGAAACTCGCCAGAGTCGCCGCGAACGCAGACGCAATCGTAATAAGGTCAATGAAGATATTGTTATCGAAAAACCCGAAGAACCTTCCGTAGAAATTGTTGTAGGAGAAAATATCACAATAGAATTGCCGGAAGAAGTAGAGATAGAGCAACCTGAAACTCCTATGATGGAAGTTGAAGTAGAGACACCTGAAACACCCGTCGTTGAGGTAGAGGTAGAGATGCCTGAAACGCCGGAAGTAGAGATTGAAGTAGGGCAACCCGAAACTCCTGTTGTGGAAGTTGAAATAGAGACACCTGAAACACCTACCGTTGAGGTAGAGGTAGAGATGCCTGAAACGCCCGTTGTGGAAGTCGAAGTAGAAACACCTGAAACTCCTGTAGTAGAAGTTGAGGTAGAAATGCCGGAAGTACCTGAAGTTGAGGTTGAAGTGGAACAACCCGAAGCTCCCGTGGTAGAAGTCGAAGTAGAGATGCCCGAAACACCGGAAGTTGAGGTCAAAGTATCAACATCGGAGGTAGCTATTGAAACAGAAAATACTGAAGTAGAGGAAGTCACTAAAAAAGTACTCACACGCCGCGACCGCAGACGTATGCGTCGCAACCCGCCGGATGTCAATAAGGATGTTGAGATAGACAGTGAAGCCGCTAAAGTATCTGAAGAAGTAATGGCAACGGTGCCCGAAGAACCTGTTGAAGAACCAGCAGTAGAGGTGGAAACACCCGAAGTACCTGCGACAGAAAATAGCGAAGAAATCGCCGTAGAAACTCCAACCGCAGAACAACCGACACCTTCATCAAGACCTACACGCGAAGGTGCGCTTGACCCGAAAATCAGCTCACCATCTGCCATCAGTTTTAATACAATAGACGATGCGCGCAAAGCCTACAACGGGTTTTATGTTCCATTTGAAGATGAGGCATATTATGTCACAAAAGAATTATATACGGAATTAGATGCGATAGTTCGCACAATGAATCGCTTTCCCTCATTGCGCGTGACTTTGCAAGGACACACCTCCGAGCAGGAAGGTATCAGCTTTGTACATCAGGAAATTACGCGTAAGCGTATTCACTATATACAAAATTATCTGGTCACAAAAGGTGTTGCCTTAAATCGCATTCGCCTCGCTTTCTTCGATGATATTGCCAATATTAACGAAGCAAATAAACAGCAAATTGATGTGATGATGAATTGACGAATTGACGAGTTGACGAATTGACGAGTTGATGTGCTGACGTAATTTAGTTTTCGCTACGCGAAAATACATCAACTCATCAACTCGTCAACCCGTCAGCACCCTCAAAGCTTTCTCCAGTAAAGTAAATTCTACGGGCGTACTGCCAAGAAATTCGCCATCCACTTCTAATAGGATGGGTTCATTATCTGCGGCTTCTACGCGGACGGATTTGGCGTGGTAAAGATCCACCTTTGGGTGTTTACCTGCTTTGCCATTATAGAGTAGGGGAGTGGCGCGAACGACCTCGAGATTGCTCAAATTTCGTGCAAGGGTAAGTGCAAATTGACCGTCATTCGGAATAGAGTGGGGGACAAGTTGCATACCGCCACCGGAGTAGCGACATACACCGACATTGACCAAATAATAATTATCTTCATCCGTTTTTCCATCAAAAAAAACACGTCCGCGAGGCGCGACAAAATCACGCAAACAACTGAACAACAGGTATAAGTACAAGATTTTATTACTGGCAAAAATCCCTCTGTCCTCAGAAGCTTTCGTACAAATAGCATCGTAAGACATACCCGCCACATTCATAAAGTAACGTTCCTTTTGCTCCCCCTCGATGGTCGTGTAATTTGCCAAGCCCACATCTTGCAGCGTTGTTTTTCCGGCTTTGATGACTTGGATGGCTTTTCGTGTATTTTTCGGAATTTTATGGGTACGAATCCAGTCATTGCCCGTACCAAAAGGAATAACGCCATAAGTGACGTCACCTGCCGACGCATTACTTTGCATGATACCGTTGAGGATTTCGTTATTTGTACCATCGCCGCCTACGCCAATGATACGACGACAGCCTTGTTCGATGATTTTGCAGGCGATATTGGTGGCATCACCGCGCGTAGCAGTTGCACTATAATCAAATTCAATACCTGCCTCTTGCAACAGACCGCTGATACGCGTCCATTGCTTTCCTGCCCGACCATTTCCGGCAGCAGGATTCAGGATAACATGCCAAGGATTCATAGTATAAGTTTGAAGAGACAGGTCGTGACCCGCCCCGTACAAGGGCAAACAAATGTATGTTTTTTTGTGCTTACATTGAAATGAGTAGATGAGTAAATGATGAAATGAGTAAATGTTTTTACGACATCTAAGCTCAAATACATTATTTCATCTACTCATTTATTCATCTATTCATTTACTCATTTTTACCTATCTTTACACAATGACGGTGACGCAAATACTACTTTTCTTGCTCGCTATTTTTCCCGGCTTGTTGATTAGTTATCTGATTTACAGACTGGATAGATATGAGAAAGAGCCTTGGTGGCAACTCACCATTTGCTTCGTTTTAGGGGCGAGTATGGTGTGGATAGCATATCACGTCGAACGAATGTTGGGAAACAGTGCATACACCATGACGGTGGATATGCCCAGCATTGTATTTACCTTATTGGATGCTTTTGTGGTGGTGGCTTTTACCGAAGAAATATTGAAATTCGCGGTATTACGCGGTTATATTTTTCGTGAAGAATCATTTAATGAACCAATGGACGGGATAGTATATGCGGTATTGGTGGCAATGGGGTTTGCGACTGCCGAAAATATACAGTATGTCATGGAAGGCGGTTGGGAAACGGGTTTGGTGCGGATGTTTACGGCAGTGCCGGCACATGGAATGTTGGCAGTGATTATGGGCTATTTTTTGGGTATCGCCAAATTTGAATCTTATGACCGTCCGCGCCTTTATTTTCGGGGTGTCGCACTGGCGGTATTGGGGCATGGAGCATACGATTTCTTTATTTTACAACAGTTTTATCCGGCATTGGCGGGGCTGGCACTTGTCCTACTTATCTTAGGCTATCGCCTATCTTACAAATTGATACGACTACATCAAGATGATTCGCCTTTTAAGTGAACGGGTTGCGGGTTGCGAATTACGGGTTACGGGTTGTTATCAACTCGAACTATGAACTATGAACTAAAAACTATGAACTATGAACTATAACCCCATGCAACGATTTTATGCACAAATACATCTTTCTATAAAATGGCTAATCCAATTATCCATTTACACAACACTATTTTTTCACCAAAACATTAATTACAAAAAAGTTTTCCAACTACACTTTTTAAATGGCTGATTCAAAGCCAATCTGCATTATTAAATAGTAATTCTCCGACAACAAATATCAGTTTGCACGTACTGATATTTTAGAATTATTCACATTTTGAATAAAATTATTTTAACTAATTATAATATTTATTTAGTTGATAAATAGTTTTATTTATACAAAATTCACATTAATTATGCTATTCACGCGTTTAACCTGTTTAATTATTCTTCAATTCATTTCCATTGCTTTATTTGCTAATAATGATATTATACCTTATTGCGAAGAAGCCTCATTAATTGACCATTTAAATTCTATCAATAAAGAATGGAATAAACAAAAAGACGTACCGACAGATTTATTGACCATTCCCATGAAATTTAACACTGACGAGGAGCGTATTCAATTGCATTTAAAATTAGTTGAATCCATTCTCAATAAACGTTCTTCCGACCATTTGACCGTCCAACAATTTGCCAATCGAAAGAAAAACCTCGAATCACTGGTCGAATATTGGAATGACGGACAGTTTCCGATAAATACCCGTCATTCACACCGCCAACCATACTTTATTGATGATTATGGAACTGCTTGTGCAGTCGGGCATTTGCTACTGACAAGCGGTGAGGAACAACTCGCGCACCACATTTCTGATGTTCAAAATTATGCTTATATCCATGAGATGAACTATGCTGAATTGGATAAATGGGCAGTCGAAAACGGCTTTACGAAAGATGAATTGGCTTGGATTCAGCCCGGGTATGGTGAGACTGTTTGCTATTATACGGATGAATTTGCGAATGTTCCACAATATAATGATGCCACTCAATCATTGAGTCAACAAGAAATAAAAACAATGGCTGAAATACCCGGACATGGTGTATTATTCGGTGGTAGTTTTTTGCAATATGACTCGGGTAATGATACACAAACGGCAGCAGTTTTCGGTTACAACAATAATAGTCATGTTAGTTATGGTAATTCAATTCAAGGTACGGTGTACGATATTGAATACTATAATGGGCAGATTTATGTTGCGGGCGATTTCGTGTTAGCCGGAACAAATTTTTATAATATTGCTTACTGGAATGGTACAGACTGGACAGGTATTCAGTCAAGTGATATGGGCGGTAGCATTAAGGACATGGTCGTGTATGATTGCCAACTGTATGTCGGAGGTGAT
>CALHBW010000400.1 GCA_937930625.1 uncultured Saprospiraceae bacterium
TCGGTGAGAATATTTGATGTTCGGCTTAGTACAATGTCTTCGCCAAATTGAGAATGTATAATTGATAACTAATTTTATTTTATAATTTGTAATTATTTAATTTTAAGTTTTTTATGAAATAAAAAATAAATAAATTATCAACTCTCAATTATCAATTTTCAATTTGGCGAACATATTGTTAGTAACGAGCCTGTTTAAATTTCACAAGCCCGCCGCACTGTCATCTCCGCGAATATCCGCTACACCTTCGAGTTTTCCGTCAGGGTAAATCAGAATGGCTTCTACCCGACCAATGTAGCCTCTTTTTTCGATTTGATGCCCCATTTTTTCTAAAGTTGCTCTTTCTTCCTGCGAAATGGCATCATTTTCAATAAAAATTTTATCCGGTAGCCATTGATGATGAAAACGCGGATTATGCACCGCATCTTTGAGCGGCAAGCCATACTCTGCTACATTAATAAAAGTCTGAAATACAGAGGTAATAATCGTAGAACCGCCCGGCGTACCCACGACCATATACAACTCATTATTTTTCTCAATAATCGTCGGCGTCATCGAACTCAACATGCGTTTTTCCGGCTCAATGGCATTCGCCTCACCACCGACCAAACCAAAAAGATTTGGCACTCCGGGCTTGGCACTAAAATCGTCCATTTCATTATTCAGCAAAAATCCAGCACCTTTTACCACCACCTTTGAGCCGTAGCCGGAGTTTAAAGTCGTCGTAACAGAAACCGCATTGCCCTGTACATCTACTATCGAAAAGTGCGTCGTTTCTTCACTTTCCTCCAATACTTTTCCTGCGCTGATAGCGCTGCTTAGTGTGGCTTTTTTAGGGTCAAAATTTGCCATTCGCTTTGTAGCGTATTCTTTTTCAATCAATTGATTTACAGGAACTTCATAAAAATCGCTATCGCCCATATGCTCTGCGCGGTCTGCGTAGGCACGTCGCTCCGCTTCCGTGATGAGGTGTACACTTTTTGTGGATTGAAAACCCCATTCCGACACCGGATACGGCTCTATCATATTCAATAATTGCGACAAAACAATCCCTCCGCTCGAAGGTGGCGGCATCGAAATAATGTTGTATTCCTTATACTCCGAAACAATCGGCTCACGCCAAACGGCTTTGTATTTTTTCAGGTCTTCATGGGTAATGATACCACCGCCCGACTTCATTTCTGCTACTATCAAATCCGCTGTTTTTCCTCCATAAAAACCATCAAAACCATTATCGTATATCCGTTGCAGTACATCCGCAAGGTCAGCTTGAACGATAATATCACCCGTTTTCCATGTACCGTGATAGGGCGTGGTGTGTGAATTGTATTTCGTAAATTCTTCTTGCTGACCGTTCAGTCTTTTTGCCTCGCGTTCAGTGAGTGCAAAGCCGTGTTTTGCCAATCGAATAGAAGGTTTTACTAAGCTCGCAAAAGGTAAAAGACCATGTTGGGCATTTGCCTGAATCATCCCTGCTACTGCGCCCGGCACACCTACCGCAAGGTGTCCGCGACGACTCAATTCGGCTACGGCATCGCCTTTTTTGTCGAGGTACATATCGCGGTGCGCTGCAAGCGGTGCTTTTTCCCGATAATCCAAAGTTGTATTTGTTCCATCAGCATGTCGAATGACCATAAAACCACCGCCACCAATATTGCCCGCAGCCGGATATACCACCGCAAGCGCAAACTGCACCGCTACTGCCGCATCCACCGCATTACCGCCTTTTCGCAGTATCTCCAAACCCACTTCCGAAGCCAAAGGATGCGCCGACACGACCATCGCTTTCTCGCCCATCAATACTTTATTGGTGGTAAATGGAAAATCAGGTGAGGTGCTAGATACATCGGGCGCATTGGTTTCTTCTACGATTACTTCTTTGACTTCCTCTTTAATATCAGTGGCTTGACGAGGAACATTACAAGCAAAAATTAGGGTCAACGCAAATAGTAGTGTTAGTTTATTTTTCATAACTTTAATGGTGATTGGAGACTGGTATATAGTGATTGGTTGTTCTTTTCTGCAAAATAAAAAATTTATTTTACAAAACATCTTGTATTAAATATAAATTAAAAACACTCGTTGAATATACCCCTAAAACTCGCCTTGCATTTTGAAAATGCAAGGCGAGTTTTAGGGGTATATTCAACAAGAAATATCTGTGTAAATCTGTCTAATCCGCTAAATCCGCGTTCTATTATGTTAGAATTATTATATGTAAATTTTGTAAAAAAGCAAACAGAAAGTATCACGTTATGGACGCAAATACCCCACCGACCCCAAGCCCTCCACCTCAACATACTGCCCCTGACCAAGTGATTTAGGATTCACACTCCATTCGGCAGCAATATTGAAGATAAGATTTTCGTCAGGCAATGTATTGCTCAGGTCTAATGTTGATTCGGCTTTGGCGGGTGTACCTTCGTTGGTGAGGATTTCGCCTTCTTCACAGTGGACGTGTCGCATCATTTCGCCATTCGCGTAGCGTATATATGTGTGCGAATGTGCGCCCGCATGAGTGAGAAAAAATTGCGCTTCGCCATATTCACGACTTAGCTTTTCGAGCAATTCTGTTCTTTTCCAAATCTCTCCTAATCCCCAACCCACTGCCAATATCCAACCGTCAATATTAGGGGTAAGAAAGGCCTCATTTTCACTGGCTTTCTCCAAGCCGTTTGACCAATTGGCGAGTTCGAGATTCGTTAATTTCATGGTAGCAGCTACTTTTTCGCGGTAGTCTGTTTTGACTGCTATCCATTGCATTTTCGGTCCAAAAGCAAGGACTTTATCAGGTCTTTTTTTATCCCGATTACGGTCTTTTTCCCTAAAATCATCATCTAGTATATCTTCATCCATATGACGATTCATTTGGCGGGAAAGCAATACACCCAAACCAACAAGCAGTACAATAAAAAGTAGGAAAACAAGCATATTAGTGTATTTGAATTTGGAGCAGACTTAATTTTTCGAGTGCCTAAAATAAGAATAAACTCAACAAAATCTTGAATATCGCATTACTTATCTCAAACTCTGCTGCTTTTTACCAAACATTATTTAACTTTGCTTTATGTTGTTGGTTTATGCAGTTTATAAGGTTTATTGAGTTTATAAAGAATCTTGACAATTTACTTCATAAACTCTATGAATTTATTTGCACAAACTTAAATATGAATAATCATGAATGCGAGAATCGCCGGTATTGGATATTATGTTCCCGAAAGAATTGTTACAAATGAGGAGTTGACCAAAGTGATGGATACAACCAATGAATGGATTGTTGAACGCACGGGCATAGAAGAACGCAGATATGTAGATAAGCATAAAGAAACCACATCTACATTGGCAGCCGAAGCCGCCAAAATTGCTATCGAACGTGCCGGACTCACACCTGAAGATATTGATTTTATTGTATTTGCGACCTTGAGTCCTGATTATTATTTTCCGGGTAGCGGAGTCTTGTTACAGCGACATTTAGGCATTAAAGGCATTGGTTGTTTGGATATTCGCACACAATGTACGGGTTTTATTTACGGAATTTCGATTGCCGACCAATACATCAAAACAGGGATGTACAAAAACATTTTGGTCGTAGGAGCTGAGGTACATTCCGCAGGTTTAGATTTTACGACACGCGGACGGAATGTAACGGTCATTTTCGGAGATGGCGCAGGCGCGGCAGTCCTGCAACCTACTGAAGATGAAACCAAAGGCATCCTCACCACTAATCTCCACGCAGACGGCGAGTATGCCGAACATTTGGCATTCTACAATCCGGGTACACACGGCGGTGCGTTTTTGAAAGACCAGGGCGGTTTGGAGTTTCCCGATGAACCCGACTTGGGCGGGATGCACCTCACGCAAGAGATGCTTGATAAAGAAGCCATTTATCCGCATATGAACGGGCGTTATGTCTTCAAACATGCCGTAGAAAAATTTCCTGCTGCCATAGAAGAAGCCTGCGAAGCAGTAGGCTGTACTGCCGACGATATTAACATGCTCATTCCACACCAAGCCAATCTTCGTATCACACAAATGATTCAACTCAAATTTGGTTTTGAAGACGAACGCGTTTATAATAATATTCAAAAATACGGCAATACCACCGCCGCATCTATCCCAATTGCGCTCTGCGAAGCATGGGAAAAAGGTTTGATAAAAGAAGGTGACTTAGTTTGCCTCGCAGCATTTGGCAGCGGATTTACTTGGGGCGCAGCTATGATTCGCTGGTAATAATGCGACAATGCTGTAATGCTACAATGCGATAATGAAGAACATTGTAGCATTATCGCATTATCGCATTGTAGCATTATTATGAGTTACGAAGAAGCAATAACAGAATTACAAAACATTGTCGATGGTCTTGAAAATGAGACCATTGGTATGGATGAATTGTCTGAAAAAATGAAGCGGGCAGCAGAATTAATTCTGTATTGCAAAGGCAAATTACACAAAACAAAAGAAAATCTGGAAGCCATAAATTCCGAACGCCAATCCTCAAATTCCAAATCAGAATAACCGACGGAATGAGTGGAAGTACAAGTTTAGAGTATATTTAAATGCTAATTCATTCAAGTTGCGGACAACTTAAAAAATTCCAAAAAACAAATTCCAAATTCCAAATTTGACATGTTTTTAGCGTATTTCATTGGAGTTTGGTGCTTGGAGTTTGGAATTTCTCAAGGCTGCGATCTATCGCAACTTGAACACATTACCAATTTTGGCACACTTTTGTATCTATCCGATTGATGAAAAATACTTACCTCATAGTTGCTTTGGTTTTGCTGACGACAAGCGCGCAAGCGCAAATTCGTCTCAACAATCCTTCTTTTGAAGCTCCGCCAAAAGATGCCACCATGCCTCCGGGCTGGATAGGCTGTGGGCTATATACCACCCCCGACATCATGCCCGGCAACAACGAATACGGACAACCTATTTGGGACGTCACGCACCGTCCTGTCCATGGAGAAACCTACGCAGGACTCATCACCCGCGAAGACAATACCTGGGAGTATATAGGTCAACGCCTCAATAAACCAATCAAAAAACGACACTGTTACATGTTTTCCGTAGATTTGGCAGCGTCGCCTTTCTATGCCGGATACAATACACCGATTCGCCTACGAATTTGGTTGGGCAATGACCAATGCGAAAAAACCGAACTCATCGTAGAAACATCAACCATTAAACACTACGAATGGAAAAATTACCAGTTCGTTTTTTCCGTCGATAGAAACTACACATATATCATATTTGAAGCAGCCTACGCAGACGGCACCACCTATCCGTACCGTGGCAATTTGCTGATAGATAATATCTCGCTAATTACCGATTGCGATAGAGCCTAAGAAATTGCAAGTTCCCCCCCTTATCGTCAGACGAATACAGTTACAAATAGAACATATTTGAGTAGTCAAGCCACCAATTTTCATACAATCCTTCGTCTGCCGACTACCCCATAATTTAAACACCACCTAAATTTAAGAGGAAAAACACTTCCAAACAAACGCGAGACAGACGCGATTTTTTTATTTTTTTATGGAAAAAAGTCTGCTCCTGACCTTTCCTGAAAAAGTATAATATGGTATCCCCTGCACCACATTTGGGCATTATCGCCTGTTCTCACCACTGGAAGAAATATTCCACATCATACCTCGCCCCGGATATACCTCACCTATCGTCCTACTTTCTTGTTAATTAAGACTTACACATCGAATGTTGCCAGCACTTTGATTTCTTAATAAAAACCCTTACATTTGCAGCCGCTAAAGCCCGAAGTTCGTTTATACGAAGGATTTGGGCATGATTGATTCATGAAATTTAGTTATTAAAAATGGTTAAAATAAGACTACAAAGAAGGGGACGCAAAAAGCAACCTTTCTACCACATCGTCATCGCAGATGCGCGTGCACCACGTGATGGACGATTCATCGAAAAAATCGGTTACTACAATCCGATGACTGTTCCTGCCACTATCGAATTGGATAGAGACAAAGCCTACGAGTGGCTCACCAAAGGCGCACAACCAACTGATACTGCGCGTGCTATCCTCCGATTTAAAGGCGTACTCTACCGCAAGCACTTGGCGCGTGGCGTCAAAAAAGAAGCCTTGACAGAAGAAGCAGCAGTAGAATTATACAACGATTTCATCAATGCAAAAGACGAGCGCATTGCAAAGCGTTTTGAAGAAGAAGCGCAGAAAAAAATAGCTCGTTTGGCAGCAATTTCAGGAGTTGCACCGCCACCGCCTGTTGTAGAAGAGGTCGTTGAGGAAGTTGTCGAAGCACCTGCCGAAGTTGCAGAGGAAGCAGCAGAAGCTGTTGAAACTGCAACCGAAGAAGTTGCTGAAACTGCTACTGAAGAAGTAAAAGAAGTCGTTGAAGAAGCAAAAGAGGAAGTTGCTGAAGTGAAAGAGGAAGTCAAAGAAGTTGTAGAGGAAGCTGCTGAAAAAGCAGACGACGCTGCCGATGCTTAATTGACTGTTCAAAATATTTGACATAGAAAAAGCTCACATTATGTGGGCTTTTTTTCATTGTTATGGCTGCATTGTTTTATGGCTTCATTGTTGACAATATTTTTGCTTTGCAAAAATCAATCGCGTATAGTATAACCATAAAACAATGAAGCCATAAAACAATGCACACACACATAGGATACATAGGAAAAGCGCATGGCTTAGAAGGGCGTCTAAAACTCATATCAGAGGAGACGCACTTGGAAGACTTTACCTATTTAGAAGTGATTTTTGCAGAAGAAAAAGGCGGTTTAGTACCCTATTTTATTGAAGACATCAATTTCAAAGGCGTACCGCCCCTCATCAAATTTGAAGACATCAACACCCGCGAACAAGCCACCAAATTAGCCAATAAAAAAATCTACGCCCGCAACAGCGACCTCCAAGAACGCGAAGAAAAAAGCCCACTCCAATACGGCGCGTACATCGGCTACACTCTACACGACGAACAACACGGCGAACTCGGCAAAATCGAAGACATTCAAGCCTTTCCACAGCAAGAAATCGCTTTTTTTCAATATAATAACGAAGAAAAACTCATCCCTTTAAACGATTCCCTCATTATGAACGTTGATGAGGAGAAACAATTAATTATCGTCAATCTCCCCGAAGGATTACTTGATATTTAATGGATAATAATGGTTAATGGTCAATGGTTAATGGTTAATGATTTATTTTTTTGCTACGCAAAAAACGGGATATTAACCATTAACCATTAACCATTGACCATTAAAACCATTAACCATTAAAAAGATGCGTATAGATATTCTCACCGTACTACCCGAATTATTGGAAAGTCCGTTCCAACATTCCATCATGCAACGCGCTCGTGATAAGGGCTTGCTCGAAGTGCATTTGCACAATCCGCGCGACTATTCCACACAGAAACAAAAGCAGGTGGACGACTACCAATTTGGCGGTGGCGCAGGTATGGTGATGACCATTCAACCCATTGCCGATTGTATTGATACGCTCAAATCTGAACGCGATTACGACGAGGTGATTTTCCTCACACCCGACGGCGAGCGACTTACGCAATCCATTGCTAATCAACTTTCTATGCACCAAAATATTATTATGGTTTGCGGACATTATAAGGGTATAGACGAGCGCATACGAGAGCATTATATCACCCGCGAAATTTCGATTGGCGACTTCGTACTTTCCGGTGGCGAACTCGCGGCGGCGGTCTTGGTAGATAGCATCGGACGACTCCTGCCCGGTGTGTTGAATGATGAAACTTCCGCCCTTTTCGATTCGTTTCAGGATAGCCTCCTCGCGCCGCCCGTATATACGCGACCTGCTGATTATAAAGGTTGGAAAGTGCCGGATGTTTTGCTCTCCGGGCATCAAAAAAACATTGACGATTGGCGATATGAACAGGCGTTGAAGCGTACCCAAGAACGTCGCCCTGATTTGTTGGAGGAGGATTGATATTTTTTTACGGAAAAAACCTTATCTTTGGATAAAAATAAATTCCATGTTTTTAGATATATTAATCAATAATGAATCAAAATCTATTGAATTTCAATCAATAATGGTTGAGGAGCTATCCGCGCATGAACGTAGGTGGAAGATGGTTTCTAATGGAGAAACAAATGGTTCATTGGAATTAATATTTAAAGATGAAGCATTTGTACTAAAAGAAATCATGGTACAGCCAACAGGACTTGAAATTCAAGAAGATGCACTTGTCGATTTCTTAAATGAATTTCTAAAACAAGAACATGAAAAGCAGCAGGAAGGTATAGACATTAGTTATGAAGGTAACGACTTTGAGGAAGCTCAACCCTATGACCCAAAGAAAATCAGTATTCGGAATGAGCGTTGGACTATTTCAATTATACATGAACTCATTAATGATTATGACGATATTGAATTAAATCCTGATTTTCAAAGAAATTTCGTGTGGGATATAGGTAGGCAGTCTAGATTAATTGAAAGCTTAATGTTGCGTATTCCTATTCCGGCTTTCTATCTTTCAGAAAATAAAAACGGGAGTTACCAAGTCGTTGACGGATTACAGAGATTAACGACGATTAATGATTTTTTAAATAATAAGTTTTACCTGAAAGGTTTAGAGTATTTAAATGAACAAGAGGGGAAATACTTTCAGAGTCGTGGCAAGCAAAAAGGTATTGACGGTCAATTTATAAAAACAATTAAACTCACCCAACTCAACATCAATATTATTGAATCTAAATCACCTGCAAAGGTTAAATTTGATGTCTTCCGCAGAGTCAATACAAGTGGCAAACCGCTCAATAATCAAGAGATTAGGAACTGTCTCGCCAATACTAAAACACGCGATTTAATCAATGAATTGGCACATTCGGAAGCGTTTAAAAAAGCTACCGGAGGAAGTGTACGTACTACACGTATGCAAGCCCAAGAGTTGGTTTTGCGTTTTATCGCATTTTACCACGAACGTATTTTAGAATTACCGGAATGGAATTATAAAGGAAATATGACCGAATTTCTTGATAATAGTGTAGAATTACTAAATGAAAATAAAGAAGCTGATTACCAACAAATTAGAAGTGATTTTATGAATGCTATGAATAACGCCTATCATTTATTTGGGCAATATTCTTTCAGGAAATGCCTTCCCGAACATCTACATTCAAAAGCAAGACGACAACTCGTTAATAAATCTTTGTTCACTACTTGGTCTGTCCTACTGTCAAAAATTGATAATCATATTATTGAGTCGAAAGTTGAATATGAGGACTTCGCCAACATCTTGGCTCAACGATTAAATATAGATAGTGGATACTATCATTCAGTGAGCTATCAAACAAATAGCAAATTTTCGCTATATAATGCTTTTGAAAATGTCCAAAACATAATCACCGAACACATACTTTCATGAACAGCCATATCCAAATTGAGGGTTTCAAATGTTTTGAGAAAATAAACATCCCTCTAAAAATGTTGAACGTTTTGGCAGGTAGTAATTCTGTCGGCAAGTCATCAGTTATTCAAGCCTTATTATTATTGAAAAATAGTTTAGCAGACCTACTAAGAACTCCGCTAAATGGTAATTATTTATTGAATCTTGGCAATTCCACACAAGTGCTTAGTAAGAGTGAGAACAATGAAATTCATATCAAATATCTCTACAATAACTCCACTATCAACTGTACATGGCTAGTTGATTTATCTAAGCCTGAATTGTTTTTGGATGGTCAAAAACTCTATAGAACTACCGGAGAAATAAGTCCGTTGGAAAGACATTCTTTTCATTATTTACATGCAGAACGTTTAGGACCTCGCTCTTTTTACGAGATTGGAGTAGAAAACAGAAACGTAGGCTGTCAAGGCGAAAATACAATCGCAATACTGAGTTCGGAAGCAGTTGAAAAACCAGATTATAACGTCCATTCTTCATTGATGTTTCCTGAAAGCGAAAATCCCAAACTCCAGCATCAAGTGGATTTATGGATGAATTACATTATTCCCAATATAGATATCAGCCCTAAAAGAGTAAGAGAAATCAACCAATCTTACGTTCGGTACAATAACAACTCACCCTATAATGTAGGCTTCGGCATTTCCTATGTACTACCAATCATCACAGCCGGACTGATTGCACGTAGTGGAGAAATGTTTATCGTAGAAAACCCTGAAGCACATCTGCATCCTTCGGGGCAGTCGCGTATTGGACATTTTTTGGCGAAGGTGGCTAATTCGGGCGTTCAAGTCATCGTGGAAACACATAGTGAACACGTTATCAATGGAATACGCTTGGCGAGTTTGCAAAATGAAATTTCGCATGATAATGTAGTGATTCATTTTTTCAGTAAAAAAGAAGACCAAGACCAACCCGATATCAATACAATTTTTCTGAATGAAAACGCAGATTTGGATGAGTGGCCTGTCGGCTTTTTTGACCAACAACAACAAGATATTGCCCGTATTTTTAAACTCCGAAAGGAGAAAAGAAAATGACACAATTCGACTTTTATCTCAATAATTTGTCCTTCAAAAAACCGGAAGTACTCACCCTGTATCAATTGCAGGAGAGAATAGAACAATTTGCCCAAGACTGTGAATTTATCCGGCGGCAGAATAATGAACGAATACTGCGTCATTATTCAATTTACGACGAACTGATATTTGATAATTGTACGGTATCTGAATTTTGCCATACACCGCTTGGAATGGAATTGACGGATAGAGATTCGCAAGTTTATTTACAACAAATTATAGACCACTCGAAAGATAGCAATTTAGAAAACGAGGAAATAATTGAATTACTTGATGACCACGACGAAGAACTTATAAACGGAATACTTTGTTTGCATAAAATACAGAATATCAATGAAGTATATTGCGTTTATCACAAAAATGACTGGTACAAATTTCACCGATATTTCTTATGTGTTTATCCACCTGTGCGAAATGAATTTTGTAAAACCCTAAGTCCGTATTTCCCAAATCTATACTTCAATGAAGCGAGTATTCCGGCGGGATTGAATGGTTTGCATACCGATTATACGGAAATTATGCAGACAATTATTCACCATTTATCTGCGTTGAATGATGTGTTTTTTGACGTTTTTAACCAACAAGGAATGAGTGGAGATGGGGCTTGTGATGAGTTGGAAAATCATTATCGTTCGCATCAGGTGAAAATCGGAGCTTCGAGAGATAAAAACGGTTTAGATGAACTTTACTTTGACTTCCCTGACAGCGATAAAAAACTTTACTGCGACCTCCACACAAAGTTTTATCAGTATTTTGAAGATTCAAATCCAAGCTACCAAGCCAAAGGCAACCGCATATACTTTCACCAACCCATAAAAGACTACAAAAACGGCAAAGTTCTCATAGCGAGAATCGGCAAACACGCAAATTGAATCATTATGCCCAAAAAGGTGCTACACCTTACCGACGAATACTTTTTCGACCGCGATTTCCCGGCGGCGGCTGTCTTGGATATACTCCAAAAGGCGGCTTTTCAGTTATTTGGCAATGACGAAACTGCTTTTACGGTAGATGTCACAACGCTGGATGGTGATTTCTTTCCTAAGCTGACTATCAACGAATTGGAGCGATATTTTTTGATATTTAAAAATGTCATTAATAGTATTACGCTCTTGGAAAAATCGGCGGCGCGGCGGTCTATCGTCCTTTATCTCAATACTGCACCGAATATTCACGACCTGAGTTTTTCGATTACCACGAATAGTGCGGACGATCATGATGTCATGGAAATTTTTGTCCAAAATCTGCTCAAACAACACACCAAAGCCGCCAAGAAAACGACCAAACACACCATACGCGAGGATTTTTTATTTGAGAATGATTTTACTGCCTCCGAACTCGCCGATTTTATTACCGAACTGTCCGGTTCTTTTTTGGAAGATACACCTTTTCGCATCGAAATTTACACGAATTATGATGAAGTATTGGTGCTTTCGGGCGATGATGAGTCCACGCTTCGGGCGCAACTCGAATTAGGAGAACATCGCTTCCTCACTGTACACAAACAAGTCATAGACGGGAGCAGCATGTGCCTGATGATGCACTTTGCGAATGCCTTGCCGAGCTTCGGATATTACGCGCTCAATGC
>CALHBW010000401.1 GCA_937930625.1 uncultured Saprospiraceae bacterium
GCATTTGAGGCGATTCGTCGAAATGGCGCAAAATCTGATATTTGCGATTTGCTTTAAAATGGTGGTCGGAGTGGCGCGTCAATTCGTACAACATAATACGTCCGACAGTATGGTTCGAGTTCCACGAATGATGTGCTTGTACTTTTTCATAACGTCCTGATGCCAGTTTTTTTCGACGCAAACCATAATGTTCTACATAATTAATGGTTTCTAACATCAAAAAGCCCATAACACCGACCACAACTGCAAATAAAGCAGCTATCCAGCCAAATACCAAAGTAATTGTCAGGAAATATAATATTTGGATAATTTGGAAGCGAATCATTTCATTTTGGAGGCTTATGATTTTCAAACCTGCTCGTCGCAAACGAGTGTGTTCTATTTCCCATGCAGAAAAATAACTATCTCGTACTGAGCGAATAAAGAAGGCATACACTGTTTCGCCTAAGCGCGAAGAAGCGGGGTCTTCGTCGGTAGCTACATGTTTGTGATGTCCCAGATTATGCTCAATGATAAAGTGCATATAAAAACAAGACAGCAGCAGTGTTTTGGACATCATACGCTCATACCAAGTATTGCGATGCCCCAATTCGTGCGCGACATTGATGCCTAAAGCACCACATATCATGCCCACACTTATAGTCATGCCCAATAGCTCATAAGTCAATAAAGAAGCTGTGGAAATGGTGTAAAAATAATAGCCCAGAATAAAGTATAATAAAGGTACATTCAACCATAATAATACATCGAAAAAGCGACTCCTCAAGCGGTCTTCTTCTTCTACTTCTTCAAAATTTGAAGTGGTACCGGGCATCACGGATTCTAAGACGGGAATTATGATAAAGCCAAAGGCAAAGGTGAGAAAAGTCCAAATTCCACCAAAATAAATCCCAACAATGGCTGAAATAGGAAGTAAGTAAGCTGTCAGGTATTTTAAATCTCTCATAATAATGTGTTGACGGGTTGACGGGTTTGATTGCACAAATATAAATAATAATTTTTGAAGAGTAAACTATTTTGCATAAAATAGTTTACTTTGAAATATTTTTTATGTGAAAAATTAAACACGCATTAACAAAAGAACATATAAATGGTACAGACAAGTCCCTATTATTATTCTTAATAGATAACTCATTTTAAGCCTTTTAGTGTAACTTATTTTATCATAATTACGTATTGTAGAAGGATGCCCTCCACTATGTAGCCAACTGCGAAATAAAATTGTCAAAAAAACCGTAACAAACTCAGCTAAAGAATAGCCCAAGTTGCGGATATATTCCAACAAACCACTTTCCAATCATTAGGATTTTGGTCTCTTGTAGTTTGGGATTTATAAGTTGCACACAACTTATATCAAATGGCTGTTGTGATGAAAATACAGAGTGCATTTCAAAAAGCAGGAAAAACTATTGATTGGTTTGTTCCTCCACACATACAAACACAACATGTACTGCATCGAAGAGCAAGACTCTTGATGTGGATTCATGTTTTTATATTGGTACTTTGCTTGCTAATGCTACCATCTTCATTTTTCATTGAAGATGCTTCATATTTCCCTATAGTCTTTACTATTTTATCATTGACAATATCCATGTTCTTATTTAGAAGATGGGGCAGTATTTCACTTTCCAGCAATATCTTTACCGCCATACCTGCATTAGCCCTTATACCTCTTATATTTTCTAGTGGAGGCATGTATTCAGACAATTTATTGTGGTTGTATTTGTGCCCGCTTATTGCATTTCTACTTACAGGTAAATCCTCACGTATATTTTGGGCGTTAGCGGTCGTTGGATTTCACGGCTATCTATTTATATTGGAATCCCTATCAGCAACTTCTTATAGTGAAGACATAGCTGAAGGTGCAGCTTATTATTTCACCAGTTATCTCTTTCTCTCTCTGATGACGCTGGGTATAGTGTATATTTTTAAATTAGAGCAAGACTTTATTATCAAACAATTAAGGCAACATAAAAATACATTGACCAGACAAAAGGAAGCCATAGAACAACAAGCCAATCAACTCAGGGAGCAAGAACAAGAACTACAGCTTTTTCAAAATCTCATCAGCAATAGTTTAAAATTTCAAAAAGCGGATGTTCCCCCCGATATTCACATCATCCATGCAGGTATCAACGGACATCATCACATCAAAGTCTCCGATAATGGTATGGGTATTCCGATAGAACATCTGCACAATGTATTTGAGTTTGGAGATCAAGGAGAAAAAGAAAAATCACATTGCGGACAAGGCATCGGATTGGCAACTTGTAAGAAGATAGTTCATCGCTTCGGAGGCGATATTTCTGTCGCCTCCGAAGTCAATCAAGGAACTGAATTTACAATTAAATTGCCTATAGCCTAAATAAGTGCAAGTACAAGAATCAAGCACAAGTTCAACCTCGAATAAAAATTTGAACTTGCGCTTGAACTTGATTCTTGAACTTAAATCGCCATACGTTTTGCCTTTGAGTTGGTTTGTGCAATTACTTTCATGTTAAAATCATCTTGTATTTGCATAAATGCAAAAACAGTAGATTGTTTGGCACCTATTTTTCGTTTCTCTCTATCTGCGGTATATCCCAAGTTGAGTCGGTCA
>CALHBW010000402.1 GCA_937930625.1 uncultured Saprospiraceae bacterium
CAATACACCTGCGGCTTGGTTGGTACCTGCGGCAGCTTTTTTCAAAATGGCATAGGCACGAATGACTTCTATCGGCATTTTTTGTCCGCCGATTTTGAAATTTTGTGTGGAACGCTGCGTTTGTGCTGCCCAATATTTGTCAGCAGGTACGTCGATGTAACCAATGCTGTCTTTTTCTTTTCTTGTACTCATGTGTTGTTGTTTCGTGGTGTTGTGGTGTCGTAGTTTCGTGGTGTTGTGGTTTTTACTAAATGTATAACCACGACACTACGACACCACCGTACCTCAACACCAATTCAGCCGCAAAGGTACTCGGCGTAGAGCGATTTTGCAAGTAAAAGTAGCACAGGCTTCCAGCCTGTTTACTCGCGGAGGTACAGGTTGGAAGCCTGTGTTACTTGAGTTCAAAATATTCAGGAGGAATATGGTCAGTAAGCCACACCCCATTTTTAGAAAGATAAAACTCAAACCCTGCTTCGTGCATCTTACCGGATTGGACAGTAAGCATAGCGATTTTGCCATGTCGATTGCCGACTTTAGTGGCTGTTTCTATATCGGAGGAGAGGTGGACGTGTTGGCGTTTGCCTTTGATTAATCCTTTTTCAAAAATGGACTCCAGAAATCGCGTAGCTGTGCCGTGATAAAGCGTTTTGGGTGGGGTTTGCGCTTCCAAATTGAGTTGAATATCATTGGAATGTCCTTGATTAGCGCGGATTTTTGTTTGGTCGTCGTTGAAGGTGAAGCGTTGTTTGTCGTTGTTTTCTACGACGTATTGGAGTTGGTCGAAGGTGATGTTTTTGCGGTGCTTTGTCATTTTTGTGAGGAGTTCGTCCACGTCTGCCCAGCCTTGCTCATTGAGATTGAGTTGGATGGTTTGGGGTTTGTGCCGTAGTACGAGGCTGAGAAATTTGCTGATTCGTTTGGTTTGTTGGTCGTTCATGTCGTGTATTCGTTAATTCGTGTATTTATGATTCGTTTTATTTTTTGAAAACGTTTTTAAATAATAGAAAGTTCGCAGAGAGATGTAGCACGGTGCTTCCGCCCGTTTTTGCGTTAGTTTAGCATTTCCCGAAATAAAAAACATGTACTACACTCGCATTATGCCGTTCACAGTATCAACAACTTGAATTTTTATTTTTGGATAATGCTAAATAAACCCTTTTTTATACAACCATTTCCTCAAAAAATTATTGTAAAATACAGACAAAGCTAATTTTGTATTAATAACGATAGTTTTTATTTTATGTTAAAAATTATAAAATGTAAATAATTGATAATTAATTATTTAAAAGAATTTTAGGCTATCCGTCTAAGTTTGCTTGCGTGATTACTACTCGTCTGACGAAGGTTTTGTGAAATGTAGTGATTTGTCTCATAAAATATTCGCACTGAATAAAGTGATTCGTCTGACGAGTATTCGCTTTAGGCAAAGTTAGACGGGTAACCGAATTTTAAACTTAAACTTTATGTCCTATTCGCACGATAAAGTCAACCCTTACGATGATGCTACAAGCGCGAAAAAAACGCAAGTCACCGGAATGTTTGACAACATTGCCCCCTATTATGATTTCCTGAATCGCTTATTGTCTTTGGGTATTGACCAAAGTTGGCGTAAAAAAGCCATTAGCAAACTCGAAGCTGCACAACCACAACAAATACTCGACGTAGCTACCGGTACGGCAGACGTGGCGATTATGATGGCAAAACGTCTAAAACCGGAACGCATCGTGGGTTTGGATATTTCTAAAGAAATGTTGGCAGTCGGACAGCAAAAAATCGAAAAGGCGGATTTGGATAAATGTATTGAACTTCAACAAGGAGATTCAGAAAATTTACCCTTCGCGGACAATACTTTCGACGCAATTACCGTTGCATTTGGTGTCAGAAATTTTGAAAATCTGGAACAAGGGTTAAGTGAGATGCAACGTGTCTTAAAGCCGGAAGGTCAAGTGATTGTATTGGAATTTTCGCAGCCGCGAGTTTTTCCGTTCAAACAATTGTTTAATTTTTATTTCAAATACATCCTTCCGACTATCGGGCGTGTAACTTCTAAAGACCCTAAAGCGTATAAGTATTTGTACGAATCTGTGCAGGCTTTTCCCGACGGTCAGCACTTTTTGGATGTATTAGAGAAAACGGGGTTTAAATCGAATCAATGCACAGCACTCAGTCTTGGAATATGCTCCATTTATCATGGAAAAAAATAATGTTTATCGTCGTTTTAATCACGATGACGATAAACGCCGATGCCCAAATCAAAGGAACGTATAACTACCTTGATTTTGCCAATAAACCTTATTATTTTGGCATTACGCTTTCGTACAATACATCGGATTATCGCGTATCGCCAAACGAAAATTTTATCCTCAATGATAGTATAGGCAGCATCCTCTCACCACGCGGACCGGGTTTCAATCTTGGTATTGTGGGTAATCTGAAAGTGGGGCAATACTTCGATTTTCGCTTTCTGCCTACCTTGTCTTTTGCCGATAGAAAATTGGACTATAATTTTGCACGTACCGGTGCCGAACATCGTGAGCAAATCGAAGCCGTATTTATCGAAACTCCCTTCTTAGTACGTTACAAATCAGAACCTTATAATGATATTCGTGCTTTTGTAGTGGCAGGTGTCAAATACTCATTTGATGTGGCGAGTAATTCGCGGACGCGACAAAGCGACTCTTTGCTGAAAGTGGCACCCTCGGATTTCTCCGTCGAATTTGGTGCAGGCGTACAGATATTCTTTCCGTATTTTATCTTTTCTCCCGAAATCAAAGTCTCGCATGGCTTGAGCAATATTCTGATTCACGATGATGATTTGATATACTCGTCGGTCTTAGATAAATTGTTTTCCCGGACCTTTACATTGTCGTTCCACTTTGAAGGATAGACCTAACACGAGTATCTGCATTAGGAATCACCAACTACCGCTTCAACCAATTCAGGGAAAAAACGGTTAAATTCATCATTATACAAATCGAAATCTGCTTCCAATTGGAGGTGGGCTTGTGAGATGTCAATGCTTTTAATGCGTTTGGCGAAATAGTGAAATGTGGTGGCAATACCTTCCATATGGCGATAGCCGACGAGCCAGTTGTGTCGTATCATCGAAGGGAGGCGTTGTCGGAGTTTCAGGGGTAGGTGGGCTTCGTATTTTTCGAGTATTTCGTAGTTTCTTTTCGTAAAATCTTCCAACGATTCATCCGAGTATTTATCCCAATTTTGCGCCAGCAAATGGTCATAATAAATATCCACAATCACAGAAGCGTACTTTGAGTAGAGTGGGTACAATCGCCGTTTACTTTCCTTGACTACTTCATGTGTATCTGTAAATGAATCTATCAAACGATGGGTACGAATCCCGGCTTGTATGCCTTCGGGCAGCTTGTCTATGCCTTTATTGCCTTTTATAAAATCAGCAGAAATATTGCCAACGGCGTGTTGCTCATCGCCAAAAGAAAGGTATAAATGTGCGAGGTAGTTCATAAAAAGTATCGAGTGCCGAGTTTGCGAGTAGCGAGTTTTGTATTGCGTGAAAATATTTTGCTCCGCAAAGTACGAATAAAACTCGCTACTCGCTACTCGCAAACTCGATTACTCACAAAAAAAAGCCACTCCCTTTCGGAAGTGGCAGCCAAATAAAATTTCTTAATGGAGAAAACCTTTTATCCGAGATAAGAACGCAGGTCGTTTCGGTTGTAAGATTTGCGTAGTCTGCGGATAGCTCTTTCTTTGATTTGACGTACACGCTCGCGAGTGAGTCCGTACATTTCGCCGATTTCTTCGAGTGTCATGGATTGTCTTCCATTGAGACCGTAGTAAGCGGAAAGTACTTCATTTTCGCGAGTGGTGAGCATACGTAATCCTTCGTCTACTTCTTCTTTGAGCGATTGCTTGAGCAGTGTACTGTCAGGCGTACCGCTTTTGTCTGCCATCAAATCGAGCATGGTAGAATCACCATCGTCGCTTTTGATAGGCGCGTCGAAAGATACGTGTTTGCTGTTGCCTTTGAGCATATCGCGCACTTCTTTAGGCGTGATGCCAAGTGCCTCTGCGAGTTCCTCTTGCGTAGGTTCACGCTCAAATTCTTGGATGAAAGACATGTAAGCCTCATTCACCTTATTGTACGACCCGACTTTGTTGAGTGGCAGACGGACGATACGTGAATATTCCACGATTGCCTGCAATATGGATTGACGAATCCACCAAACGGCGTAGGAGATGAATTTGAAACCTTTAGTCTCATCAAATCGCTTGGCAGCTTTCATCAGACCGACATTGCCCTCATTGATGAGGTCGCTGAGGGAGAGTCCCTGATTTTGGTACTGCTTCGCAACAGATACGACAAATCGAAGATTAGACTTCGTGAGCTTCTCTAAAGCATTTTCGTCGCCTTCCCGAATCCTGCGGGCTAAATCAGCCTCTTCTTCCGGGGTTAGCAAATCAATTTTACCTATATCGCTGAGATACTTATCCAACGCTAGGCTTTCTCTTGCTGTGATTTTGTTTGTAATCTTGAGTTGTCTCATAATATTTCCCTATTTTATACTAATGATATTTTCCCTTTGTAACTATAATACGTTTTAAAAGCAAAAAAAGTTGCATGAGGTGAAAAAAAAACTTGACTTTTTCAAAAAAAAGTATAATAGGGTAAAAAAAAGTATAAGTCAAGTCCTCCTAACTATTTGATTATTAGTTTTTTATGTAAAATGTTGCTTTTTGTAAAAAAAATAAAGAGTTTTGGTAGGGAAATTCTTAATTTTTGATTGTTTTTCACAGAAATTTTCATGTTTAATTAATAAAAAAACAATTTTATTTGTAATAATTTATTTTATAAATAAGTAAATGAACTGAATTAAATTATGAAAATAATTTCACTAACTATCTGATTATTAGAAATTTAGTATGTTTTTTTATAAAATAAAAATGTCCTACTACTTAATTGATTTTAAGTTATTTAAAATCAATTTATACTATAGCCTTATAATTAAATCGAAACAAAAATCAAAAATTACCCTATCAGAATTTTTTTAAATTTTGATAAAGCGACGTGTTAAATAATATTCATTAATATTTATTTCAATAGTGTGAGCAACAATTTAGTTTATTATCGCCAAATTGTTGTTTGCTGTGTCCGTAAAAGCTGTATTTCCGTTGTTGTCCTGCGTGATTATGTGTGCATGATGCCAAAAGTTCGGGTTTTTTGCCAAGCCTGTTGAATTTGTGGCAACTCAGGGTCAATATCTAAGTTGGCAATAAATTCATGGAGCAACAAATCATTGTATCCCAGTCGTTTAGCATTG
>CALHBW010000403.1 GCA_937930625.1 uncultured Saprospiraceae bacterium
CGTCATTCTGAATTTATTTCAGAATCTCCCAAGCCACAAGCACGATGTTGAATGTGAACTGAAAAAATATATTTCACTCAAAAACAACAAGTTATACGTTTTGTACAGCATGGGTTCTCCGTCGTTCGGGAGATACTGAAATAAATTCAGTATGACGGTTGCTTTTTGATTTTTTACCTCATGTATAGTAGTATGATTTATGACGTTCAAAGTATCACAAAAAAACGCCATTCTGAAATCAATTCAAAATGACGTTTTATATAAATGTATTAATTGTGCGTTCCTTGTTTTTTTGGAATTTGGTGCTTGTATTTTGGGATTTACTCAAAACTTGAGTTAGATAATTCCCAACTCGCGTCCTACCTTCGCATAAGTATCAATGACATAATCCAAGTGTTCGTCTTCGTGTGTAGCCATGAAGCTATTTCGCATCATTGCCTTGTTCGGAGGCGTGGCGGGCGCAATAAAAACATTAACAAAAATACCCGCATCATAAAGCCCTTTCCAAAGTTGAAATGCTTTCGTATCATCCCCAATGATGACTGCTACGATAGCTGTACGTCCGGGTAATACGTGATAGCCGAGATTGGTCAATCCTGTTCTCACTTTATTGGCATTATAGGCGAGTTTATCTACCAATTCGGGTTCGCGCTTGAGTACGCGCAATGCTGCGAGTGCAGATGCTACCGAAGCAGGTGTAGGCGATGCACTAAATATCAATGCAGGCGAATGGTGTTTGAGGTAATTGATAACACGCTCTTCGCCAACCACAAAACCACCAATAGAGGCAAGTGTCTTACTAAAGGTACACATCGTCAAGTCCACATCCACACCAAATTCGCTGGCAGTACCACGTCCCCCCTCTCCAATGACACCAAAGGCATGTGCATCATCAACTAAGACCTGTGCGTCATACTTAGTTGCCAAAGCCTGTACTTTATCCAGATGAGCGATACTTCCGAAGGCACTAAATACACCATCGCTCACGATAAGTTTATTGCTATCTCCTGCTTGTTGGAGGCGACGCTCTAAATCCTCCATATTGTTGTGCTTGTAGCGCAACACATTGACATTCATCGCTCCACGCGCCTGCAAATTGCCGGATACGATACTCGCGTGATTGTCTTTGTCAGAAATGATATAATCTCCCCGTCCCATCAAAGGCGTAATCACTCCCTGCCCGGTCTGATAGCCTGTACTAAACAGTAATGCCGCTTCTTTCCCCATGAAAGCCGCCAACTCCGCTTCGAGTTCTTCGTGCAAATCAATCGTCCCGGTAAGATAGCGTGACCCTGAACAACTCGAACCGTATTTTTCAAGTGCTTGTATAGCTGCCTCTTTCACTTCCGGGTGCGTCGTCAAGCCTAAATAATTATTTGAGCCTGCCATAACCACAGGCTTCCCTTCCATGTGAACCACGGGACCTTCACTCTCCTCTATCGGACGAAAATAGGGGTAAATACCTGCTGCTTTAACATCATCAGCACGAGTAAATTCATGGCACTTTCGGAATAGGCCTCTAACTTCTGTGGTGGATTCAATGTTCTGCATTATCTTGCAAAAATTTAAGATGAGTAAATGAGTAGATGGTGAAATGAGTAAATGTTTTTTATTTACTCATCTATTCATTTTATCATTTACTCATTTTATAGGATAATATTCTTAGTTCCTGTTATTTGTTTTTGTGTAATCATAATTACTATAAAAATGTCGAAAAAAATGAAAAATTTGCCTGTGGCAGTTGTCACGGGCGCAAATGGTTTTGTGGGAAGTCATTTGGTGGAGCTTTTATTGCGTGAAGGATATCGGGTAAAATGTATTATTCGCAAGACGAGTAATTTGCGTTGGATAAAGGATTTGCCCGTAGAATTTCATGATTGCGGATTGACGGATATAGATGCACTGAAAGCTGTTTTTGAGGATGCGAATTATATTTTTCATATCGCGGGCGTCGTTGCTGCCAAGAAACCTGAACTATTTTATAAAGGCAATGTAGAAACGACACGCAACGTATTGGAAGCCGCCAAAGGGAATCCTAATATCCGAAAAATAGTGATGACGAGCAGCCTTGCAGCAAGCAGACCTACTGTAAAAGGAACGCCGGTTACGGAAGATATGCCCTCTGCACCCGTCAGTACCTACGGCAGAAGTAAGGTAGAACAAGAGCAATTGGCGAAGACTTATATGAGCAATTTGCCGATTACCTTGATACGTCCGCCGGTGGTGTATGGTCCGCGTGATACGGAGGTTTTATTATTATTCAAAACCATCCAAAAACGACTGATGGCAATGGTTGGTTTTACGGAAAAGTATCTAAGCTTGGTCTATGTGGACGACCTTGTAAATGGCATGTTGCTCGCCGCTACTGCTGACAATGCAGCCGGAGAAACCTACTTTCTCGGCTCGGCACAGGCAGAATATGCTTACTCAGAATTGAGCCTAAAAATAGCAAATTTACTGGGCGTGAAACCTTTTAAAATACGATTGCCGCATGGCTTGGTGTATGTCGTGGGCGGTATTTCGCAGTTTTTTGGTCAATTTGGTAAAAAACCACCTACACTTAGTTATGAAAAAGCACGGGAGATGACGCGTGATTCGTGGTCGTGCAGTTCGGAGAAGGCGATGCGGGAGTTTGGATATGCACCCGCTATGCCATTGGAGCAAGGATTAAAACAAACGATTGAGTGGTATAAGAAAGAAAAATGGCTTTAGGTGGACGCATTCGACTTGACGGTTGGTTTAGTACTACGTAACAAAAGTAATTTGAAGTTCCAATGCGGCTTTAGCCCATTGTATTAGACAAGGGGTTAAAACCCACTTGGAAGATTCAAAAATGATAGAAAGGATATTGCAAAGGAATTAACCTTTGCTTTGTTCCCTTTCATACGGCGATACCCAGTTTTTTTGTTGCATAATCGCCTTTACTTCATCGTAAGAAAGCGGGTAGAAATCATGGCAATCCACACCCACATCAAATGAGAGACTATCCTCCAAATCGGGTAATGTCCCGTGACTGTGTCCGTACAAATGCCAATTTCCACGTCCACTGCCCCGCCATGTACGCATCGCGTAATGGAACAGGATAATTCGCTGTACGCCGTTCTCACAATCGGGGTCTTTTACTTTGAGTTCGTAGTACTCTTTGACCCATTGGAATTTGTGCTTAATCTGCAAGGCTGCACTGTCGTGATTGCCTGTAATGAGGTGGATTTTACCGTTCAATCTTTCAACAATCGTTTGGAGGTTTTCCTTGTACGTCAAGCCGAAATCGCCGATATGATAGACGGTATCTTGGGGTTTGATTTTTTCATTCCATCGCTGAATAAGGATTTCATTCATCTCTTTAACATTCTCGAAAGGTCGATGGCAATACTTAATAATGTTCTCATGTCCGAAATGATGGTCGGACGTAAAAAATAGTTGATTCATAATATTGGGTTTTATGGCGATGCTCTAAAAGCATCACCGTTTAATTAAAACATTGCTACGTAACGCTATTGGGAGAAATTAAGTTCCCTGACCTTCTTTTTTATTCATTGATGATGCACTATGTCCACAGTCAATGGGCAATAGCCCACATCTTATCCAAGTCGATTTTTCATTTTCATTGCTATTTTTATTTTCATTGAATTTGGTTTTTCATTTTAATTAAAAAAGCCCCGCCTTCCTTGTGAAAGCGGAGCCTCAAAACTATGTTTATAAAATGTCTAGGATAGGGATATTTTCTATCTCGTTACTGTTCCTGTGGGATTGGTTGCTTCGGCATTATTATTCATGTCGTACAAAGTATGGTCAGCAGCCGGATTTGGGGCAGTGCCTACGAGTGGCTTTAGGGTAAATGGTGCAGGGCTGTTATCCGGTTGTGGCTCTACTGAAATCACTATTGGTGCGCCGGACAAATCCGTTGGGAAAGTCAATCCAGCAGGTGCGTTGTTCAAGAAATCTTCGCCGGGATAAGCAGGTCCGTTTGCACTTCCGCTAAAGGTTGCTGCATCATCTGAACCACTTGCTGTAGTAAATCTTCCCGTCGTCACAGGCGTGCCGTCGATGACCGCCCAACCTTCATAGACCCAACCATCAGGCAATGTCGGCAAATCCAAACCCGGACCGGGACCTTGCGCGGGGTCAAGCCACCATACGCCACTATTTTCATTGGTATCAGAACCGCCGTCTGTTGGTGTTGCCAAGATATAACTTCCTGTTGCTGCCGTGAAATTCGTACCGATTGCTGCCCCGTGATCTACTGTCAAGTTTGCATCATCGCCGCCAAAATCACCTGCTAATATATGTACGCTGCTTGGGCTAGGGTCGTTATCCGGGCTTGGTTCTATGGTCAATACATATGCAGTTGCGTTTTCTATATCATCATTATCTAATTCAAATGCTGTTTCGGATAAATTACCATTTGCATCAACATTAAAAATTCCGGCAGAAACGGGCGCACCATCTACAATCAACCATCCTTCATAAGCATAATCAGGGCCTAAATCCTCCAATCCGCTAATATTCAAATTGAGGGTTTGTGTTGTTGTTTCATCGTCTTTTTTGCATCCGGTTATTATTAATAATGTGGCGATTGCCATCAAAAAAAATGCTTTAGTCGTCATTGCGTTAAATTTTATAAGTACAATGTCTTCGCCAAATTGATAATTGAGAATGTAGAATTGATAATTAATTCAAAATAATACTTTGTAAGTACATGGACACAATTATCTTTAATTTATAACGGCTTCTTTTTCCCCTGTTTTCCCTTAAAAAATCCTTACGTAGCGTAGGCTATGCGCGGATTTTGTAAGAAAAACCAGAGAAAAAATAATCTCGTTCTAATTTTAAATATAATTATGTCCATGTACTTATTTTATTTATTATTAATAATTTATAAAAATTAAAAATAATAAATTATTCTCTATGAATTTGCAACTATTCATTTGGCGAACACATTATAAGTTAAGAGTCTCTTTAAAATTATTTGTATTGTGAATATGAACGTCTTTTCCGCCCATAAGTAGTGGGACAAAAATACATTTCATATTCATCAAAAAAATAATTCTAAACAGCCTCTAAAAAATGCCTACTACTTTTTGAGTCTTTGTTCGGCTTCTTCAGACTGATTCAAGTTGCAAGCAACTTGAAAAATTCCAAAAAACACATTCCAAATTCCAAATTATATGTGTTTAGTTATTTATTAGAATTTGGTACTTGTCATTTGGATTTTGAAGCGTATATGACGGTGATATCAATTCCGAAAACAATCGCTTCGTTTTGGCACAGTAAGTCCAAAAGAAGTGCCAACGTGCTAATTTTGAGTGGCGATCCAACCTGAATGATTAGCTCCTGACAAAAGCATATTTTTGTTTATTTAATTGTGATTTTTTGTCGGGGAATAGACGACATAGTGCCGTAACCCGTTATTCGTTGACTCGTTATTCGTTTTTTAACTACGTGAAGAAATAAGAATAATTTGGCTATCCGTCTAACTTTGCCGAACTCAAGTTGCCGGGCGTACTCGTCTGACGAAGGTTTTTGTGAAATGTCGTGATTTGTCTCATAAAATATTCGCACTGAATAAAAGGATTCGTCTGACGAGTATTCGCTTTAGGCA
>CALHBW010000404.1 GCA_937930625.1 uncultured Saprospiraceae bacterium
TTTGCCGAACTCAAGTTGCGGGGCGCACTCGTCTGACGAAGGTTTTTGTGAAATGTAGTGATTTGTCTCATAAAATATTCGCACTGAATAAAGGGATTCGTCTGACGAGTATTCGCTTTGGGCAAAGTTAAATGGGTAGCCGACAGCTAAAGCAGTCATTACGGGCTTAGTCGAAAAATCGACATTTTCCGAAATCTATACCGTTCACAGTATATCTCTTGGAATTTGGAATTTGATGTAAGGTAGCTTTTATCTCAATAATGTGACGTCACCGCCTTCTTGCACCATATCGCCGGATAAGTCTCGATATTCGACGATGTAAACGTAAGTACCGACGGGTTGTTTTTCTCCTTTATAGGTGCCGTCCCATCCTGTATTTGCATTATCTGAGAAGAAGATTTCTTCTCCCCAACGATTGAAAATATGGAAACCGACGAATTCAAAATTACCTTGTACAATCACATTGAGTTCGTCATTTTCGCTATCATCATTGGGCGTAAATGCGCTTGGTACAGCTACTATCTGACGAATCGGCTCGACACTGATAATAATGTCATCAGAAGTTGTACAGCCTTCTTCCGAAGTAATCGTCAATACGTAAGTCGTTGTTACAGATGGACTTGCCCACGGGGTCAGCGAAAGTGCATCGCTCAAATCCGTTGTGGGTGACCAACTGAATGTAAAGTTTTCCATAGTATTCACATCGGGCATGAGTTGGATAGAATCGCTGGCACTGATAATTTGATTGTCGCCAAGACTCACCTCAATGGGCGTAAATTCTGTTACAGGAATCGTAGTGCTAAACATACAAGCGTTGGCATCGGTCACAGTAAGGTCGTAACTACCCGCAGCAAGCTGGTCGATGTCTTCATCTACGCTGCCTGTCTCCCAGAAGTAAGTATAAGCTCCCGTTCCGCCGGAAGGCGTAATATCAATACTGCCGTTGGTAGATTCAAGACAGGTTTGTGTAGTTTCTATTTCTATGGAAATGGGCAAAGGCTCTGTTATCGTCAGGGAAGCGAAGGAAACTTCACAACCGAGACCATCCTCTACAACAATATTATAATCGCCTGCGCCTACATTTTCAAAAGTATATTCACTATTTGTATTCTCAATAAAGGTATTTCCACCATCAATAGAATAACGATAAATGGGTTCACCGTCCATCACTTCGATAGTAATCAAACCGTTATTGTCGCCCGCACAATTAATATCGGTAGGTGTCACACCGACCAATGAAAAACCGGCACATGATGGAGAAATCAATTCTGCAACTGTACTATAAATACAGCCATTATCATCTACAATCGTAATCGTACATTCTCCTGCATCTACACCAACAATGTGATGTGTACCGCCGCAATTGCCGGGTGCTTCCACCACTTCACCGCAACCGGATGTGAGGGTGTAAGACATCGCACCCCCCATTGGATTGATACAAATCTCACCATTCATACCGTCAATTTCGGTTGGGTCAATGGTCGTAATTTCTGCCGATAATGGCGATGGCTCAGTAATGAATATCGTATTTTGCACTGCACAATCACCGGAATGAATAGCCGTCAAGGTGTAATTTCCAAAAGGTAAATTCGTAAAGAGATGACTTGCAGTATTGACCGTTACAGTATCGCTGTTTACTCCATCATCAATAACGAAATCATAAGGTGCAAAACCACCCGAAGTAATCATTTCAATTACTCCTGTGCTATCACCATTACAAGCTACATTCGTAGGAATGGTATTGACTAGTGTGAATGGTCCGCAATCAACATCATCAACGAAAGCCTCTATTTTTTCGACACAACCGTTGGCATCAGTAATTTCAATGACGTAATTATCACCGGGCAGATTGTCCGTAATAAAATTACCTGCACAAAAACCACCTATTACCTCACTGAATGGACCTGACGCTCCTGTATCCATACCCATATACGTCACCGTGTATGGCGGTACGCCACCATTTACGCAGAAATCAATCTGACCATCATTGGCTCCGGGAGCGGAGACATCAATGGTATTAAGTTCGGAAACAAGGAAATTTGTAGGCTGTAAAACCGTAATGGAATTATTCATAAATGTATCCTGACAACCTAAATTATCAACTACAATAATATCGTAATCTCCTGCGGTCAAATTGGTGAAAGAAAGTGAAGATGTAGGTGCAGGGGTAAATGTCACTCCATTATCAATACTAAACTGATAATTAGTACCATTGCCACCTGCTGCATGTACGGTCAATTGACCATCGAGTCCATCAAAACAGGAAACATGGGTATTGACAACTACTGAATCAATACGAATCGCACAGTCACCGGGCGCAACGACCACTGTTTCGGAAGCCGTACATCCTTCTACGTCTTCCAAATTGAATATATAAGTTCCCGCTACAAGGCTGTCTATCAGGTAATTTGCATCACAAGGACCATCAACACTATCAATAGAAATACCCGAAATAGAGGTCAATACATAAGGTTCTTCACCACCTTCTACACACAAAGAAATCAAACCATCATTCATACCTACCTGTGTCACAGCCGTAACTGTCGGTTGAATGTATAATGAATCAGGTTGACTGATATTAAATGAATCAACTACAAAACAACCCGCCGCATCTGTCACCGTTACGAAGTAACTACCAGCCGAAAGTGCAGACGGAATCGTATAACTTGTTTCTTCTATGGTTACATTCAGTCCTGCATTTTCAATATTATAATTAATCGGTAATGATGCGCCCGATACTGAAATGGTCGCGCCTCCGTCGTTATTGGTATTACACGTTTCGTTAGTCACTGTGATGGCATCTATTTCAATGGCTGTGTCTCCAATTAAAATCTGTACCGTATCACGCGAAGGAGGACATACCCCATTGCTGACTGCCCACTCAAACTCATATGTGCCGGATGCCAAATCACTCACATCAGTACTAGCCGACAGCGCATCTGCAATCGTAGCAGATGCACCGGAAACCTGCGTCCAAACACCTGTACCTATTGCCACTGTATCAGCATTCAGATTGACGGTACTCGGACCGCAAAGATTGACATCTGCACCAGCCACTGCTGTGGTAGGAGATGCAAAAAGCTCAATTTCTATAAAGTCATCCGATAATGAAACACAATCCGCAGAGGAACTAATGTCATCAATAGAACCACCCACCGGTACAGTTAATACACCTTGATAATTAAAACCGTGAATGCGATATACGCCCGGTGCCAATAGGTCAACATCATAAAAATTAGCACTCGGATTCCACAGTACAATCGTATCGTTGGCATTGGTAAGTACATAGGCATAATCTATCCCAACCATGCCATCAATGCTATTTTGCATCAAGATTTCATCGGGCATTCCATCTTTACAAAAACTCGCCCCACTATCGGTAGAAACCGATGAAATGACATTGCCGATACACGTTCCGGCAGCTATTTCTACCAAATCGCTCGCCCTACATCCATTGGCATCTTCTATATCGAATATATACGAACCTGCGGAGAGGTCGTTGACCTCAAAATTGCCCGAACAAGCACCCGACACCTGAACGATAGTCGCACCGGAGGCTGTCGTAACAATATAAGGCGGCGTACCTCCCTGCACGCATATCGAAACCGACCCATCGCCTGTTCCCGGAAGTGTCTCCGCAATCGGTGTTGAGCTAATTTGCAAGGGTGACGGCTCATTAATCGTGAATACATCCAAAGCCATACAACCGTCGGCATCCGTTACAGTCAGGTTATACGTACCTGCATCCAGTGATTGAAAAAATGTATAGGTTGGGTCTTGTACTGTCACTGTTCCTGCCACGCCAATATCGTAGGTAATCGGCGGTGTTGCGCCCGACAACTCAATCGTCACCGTACCGCGCGTATCTCCAAAACAGGGAATATCCACTGTCGTAATATTTTCAATCACAAGGTTATTGTATGCTGCATAGCTACCGTCTGACCATTCGTAAGCATAAGTTGTAGGCGTATCGGGGTTATTGGCATGGACAGTCGAAAAATTCAGCACACAAAAGCATAGCGCGAAAAGCGTATATAAATATTTCATAAGATGATGTTGGTCTATAGTTAATGCGACAATGCGATAATGATGTAATGCTTAAATAACTAATGAGTGAATGAGTGAATGGTAATGTGATAATGCGGGGAAATATTGCAGCATTATCACATTATAACATTAATATTCACTCATTCGCTCATTCAAAATTCACTCATTTCATTATCGCATTTAAGCATTGTCGCATTTCACTAGTACGTAATTCTCCGTAAAAAGTTAACGGTTTGTTATGACTAAAACTACGCCAATTTGTAAATTTACGAGCAAAAATAGGAAATAGTTACGAGTTACGAGTTGCGAGTTGCGAGTTATTTCATTATATATTGGAGAGAAAATACATGTATTTTCCCTCCAATACCCGCAATTTATAACCCGTAACTCGCAACATGCAACTCGTAATATGCACATAGAAGAATTTAGAATATATTGCCTGTCTAAGCCGGGCGTGACAGAGAGTTTTCCGTTTGATGAAGTTACTTTGGTATTCAAAGTAATGAGTAAGATGTTCGCATTGACAGGTTTGAGTCGTGAAGGTTTTACGGTCAATTTGAAATGCGACCCGGAACGTGCTTTAGACCTCCGCGAAGCATATCCCGAAATACAACCCGGCTTTCATATGAGTAAAAAACACTGGAATACCATTGATTTTGAAGGCAGTCTGGATGATGAATTGCTCATGGAATTGATTGACCATTCGTATGATTTGGTGGTGAGTAAATTGAAAAAATCAGAGAAGGAGGAATTAAATAATGGATAATGGATAATGGATTTATTTTTTTATTAATTAATAAAAAAATAATACTACATTTTTTTTTCAAAAAATTTATGAAATAAATTGGCATGTTTAGAATTACAGTTGACACTTTTATCTTGAAATTAAAATAATGTAAAATGTAAAATAATAAATGTAAAATGTAAAAGTTGTAGGACGCGGGTGGACGCAATATGCTCTTATTTTATTGATTTTTAAATTTTTAA
>CALHBW010000405.1 GCA_937930625.1 uncultured Saprospiraceae bacterium
GTCGTAACCGCCGAGAGCAGGTGAACGACTTTGCTCAAATCCGAATTGTGCCACACCACAAATACGGCAGTCACAAAAGTCATCACCATGCTCATCGCAGCAGCTTTAGAGAAGCCTTCGTCTATTTTCAAGACAATCGAAAAACCTATCAAAAGGACAGCAAAGATTAATATATTCAAACCCATCTGCTCCTGCCAAAACAGAAAATGATAGGCAATGAGGGCTACAAGGACTAATAGATTGGAGAACTTGGTATTCTTCATGATTTTTAATTTAAATAGTGATTTATTTAAAAGTACTTTGTTTTTAAAAGTTAATTGAGTTTTAAAAAACAGGCAAAGCCCGTGTCTGTGTTTTTTTGTGAATTAAAGTACTTTGATTCGCAAAGTATATATAAAAAACGGTTTTGTCAAGTTAGTAGATGAAAATTTTCTATTGGTTTTATTTTTTTCGCGTTCCTAAGGGAATAAGCAATTTTTCGTGTTCCCTTAAACCTGCTAAATGGTCAATTCTGTTTTATTTTGAGTGGACTCACTACCGGTTTGTGATGCACTCAAAAATATTCGAGTTTTAGGTCTATTTCAGTCTAATTTTTAAAAGGATAGAGTGGAAAAACCTTATTGCAATTGAACAAAAATAGGTAATTTGCATCTCTTATTTATCAATTAATGTAATAAGACAAAAATAGCCTTACAACTCATCAATACATAAGGTTCTGATAAAGAGGATGTTATTTACTCATTTATTCATTTACTCATTTAGTCATTTTACTTACTTACTCAAATTTATGGCAAAATTACCTGTTAAATCATACGCCCGCAACAAAGTCACCGACCAATACGACGCCATCGTTATCGGGTCGGGCATAGGAGGTATGGCTGCCGCCGGCTATCTCTCGAAGCAAGGCAAAAAAGTCGTCGTATTAGAAAGAAATTATACACCGGGCGGTTTTACGCAGGTCTTCAAACGACGTGATTATGAGTGGGATGTAGGCATACACTACATTGGTGATGTGCATCGTGAACATACGATGATTCGCAAGCAATTCGATTATCTCAGCGATGGCAAGCTCGAATGGGCATACATGGGCGATGTGTATGACAAGGCATTTTTCGGAGATGATGTGTATGAATTTCGTAGCGGTCCGCAGGAGTTTGTAGAGCAGATGTGTGCATACTTTCCCGATGAAACAGAAGCGATTGAGCGATATGTCGAGTTGATTTATGAGGCGCAGCGTTCGCAAGGGCGTTATTTTATGGAGAAAGCACTGCCAAAATTTGTCAGTAATTTGATGGGTGGCAGTATGCGAAAAAAAGCCCTCAATTACAATCGTACGACACTAGAAGTATTACGCGATTTGACGAATAATCAAAAACTTATCGCTGTACTCACCACCCAATTTGGCGATTATGGTCTGCCACCCGCGCAGTCGAGTTTTATGATTCATTCGATGGTCGTGAAGCATTATTTGAATGGAGGGAGTTTTCCCATTGGTGGTTCATCGCGACTTTTTGAAACGATATTGCCTACGGTTCAAAATGCAGGTGGCGAGGTTTATATTTCGGCAGAGGTCAAGGAAATTATTGTAAAAAATAATAAAGCAGCAGGTGTGCGAATGGAAGATGACCGCGAGATTCTCGCACCGCTTGTAATTAGTAGTGCGGGTATTTATAATACGTATAAAAAATTATTACCGACATCAATTAGCGAAAAAAATGGTTTGGGAGCGCAAGCCGATAAAGTAGAACCTTCGGTTGGTCACGTTTGCCTTTACATTGGTTTCAAACATTCTACAGCAGACCTTCAACTGGAAAAGCCGAACTTCTGGATATTCCCCGATAATTATGACCACGACAAAAATATTACTACTTACCTCGCCAATCCTGACGCCGAACTTCCCGTTGTGTATGTCTCTTTTCCGTCTGCAAAAGACCCGGATTGGGACAATCGCTATCCGGGCAGAGCCACCATTGATATTATCACGCTCGCGCCTTATGCTTGGTACAAAAAATGGGAGGGAACACGCTGGCACCACAGAGGCGAAGAGTACGAAGCAGCAAAAGAAAAGCTCTCCCAACGCTTGCTCGAAACACTTTATCGTCATGCGCCACAGTTGCGCGGCAAGGTCGATTATTACGAACTTTCGACACCACTCAGCACACAGCATTTTGCCAATTATCAATCAGGCGAATTGTACGGCATCAATCACACGCCGGAGCGATTTGAGCAGCGATTTTTGCGTCCGCAAACGCCCATTAAGAATCTTTATTTGACAGGACAAGATGTGATTAGTTGTGGTATAGGCGGTGCATTGGCAGGTGGGCTGTTGACGGCTTCGGCGATTTTGAAGAAAAATTTGATGAAGGAGTTGTGAAAATAGTTGCGGGTTACGAGTTGCGAGTTAGCGAGTTTTATTTTTTCGCGAAGCAAAAAACAACCATATAACAATGAAGCAATCGAACAATGAAGCAATACAACCATAAAACAATCGAACAATGAAACAATCGAACAATGAAGCAATAAAACATCACTCCCTCCCTTTCAACAATTCCTCCAAAGCATCAAGATGGTCTTTAAAGGCTTGTCGTCCAACAGGCGTAGCGGCGTAGGAAGTTTGGGGTTTGCGCCCGACGAAGCTTTTACGTACTTCGATAAACTTATTTTCCTCTAATCTAGATAAATGGCTAGCAAGGTTGCCGTCCGTCGCGCCCATTTCTTCTTTGAGCGTTTTGAACGTCACCCAGTCATTCACCATCAATAAGGACATGATTGCCAGTCGTTTGTGATTGTCAAAAACCTTATTGAGTTTTTGTAAAACGTCTTTCATTCGCGCTCGTATTTGAAGTACATGTATGCACCATAAACGATGTGCAACACACCGAATCCGAGCATCCAAAATTGCAAGCCATAACCGGGAAAATATGCTGCCAACAAACCAAGCAACATCTCACAGCCACCCAACCAACGAATCTCGTTGAGCGTGTACATACCGCCTGCATATAATGCCAATCCGTAAAAAATTAACATGCCCGGAGCGACCATTCCAAAGTGTCCTTTGGTCAGCATAATCAGGCAAAACAAACCGCCTACCGCCATCGGTACAGCAGAGTTGAACGCCAATTTTCGAGAGGCTTTTGTCCAGATTTTTTTACCACTCTTTTTGGCTTTTCTATTGGTAAAATACAAACCAAACAAAAAAGCAAAGAGCATGACCAAACCCGCATCAAGTATGAGGAAAGTCAGCGGACTCATCCCCCATTTTTCAGCCGGAAAATCAATGAGGGCTTGCCTTTCACTAAATGAAAATCTATCCATTCCCAAGTAGGCTGCCATCGCAAACGCGCCTATCAATGCGACAATTCCCGCAGATATACCCGACAAACCGCTTAAAGACAAAAAGCGCGTAGAACGCTCCATCATTGAGCGAATTTCGTTAAGATTAGCTAAGTGTTCTTCGTGTCTGCTTGTCATTAGCAATGCTTAAATGGTGAAATGATGAAATGCTACAATAGTTTTAATGAGTGAATGAGTGAATTTTGAATGAGTGAATAGTTTTACCACTAAAAAATACTGCAAAATTAAATTGGTTTCACTTTTCAAAAAGTGCTTTGTTGTGCAAAGTACGGATTTTATGGGAGAAAATCCAAATAATAAGAGCATTGGAATTGCAAAAGCCTATCGTAATGCCTTCGGCTACAAGGAAAATGGAAAATGGAATTTGGTATTTGTTTTTTAGAATTTGGAATTTGGTATTTGTTATTTGGAATTTGTTATTTGACTCTATTGAGTCCCGCTTTGGCTTTTTGATGCAGCCCGTTGCGATACTCGTCAGGATAGAGGGAAAGACATTTTTGATAATAGAGGCGAGCTTGGGCAAGTTTGGCTTGCGATTCGTGGATATTGCCTGTTTTTAGGGCTGCATTGCAGGCAAAATACCATGATTCGTCCTCGCCTTCATGGATGGTTTGTTGGTAAAAATGGATAGCTTCGTCGAGCTGATTCATTTTGTGATGAATCCGCCCCAGACGATACGAGAACTCTACTCGCTGGCGTTTGGTATCGAAATCTCGCGTTGTTTTGTTGCCCAAAACGGCTAAGGCTTTTTCATAATATCCACCATCACACAAGAGTCTTGCTTTGATGAGGTCTTGGTGCGGCAGAGGTCCTTGTGTGGCTTCGAGATGGGCTTTGGCATCGTCTTCAATGATGGCTTTGCCCTTTGTGCGGCAGTGCAGCATTTGAGTTTGATAACCTTTTATATCACCAAAAAGCAATTCATACCAACCCAATTTTTGGTAGGCATCTTTGATATAATTTTGTCCTTGAAAATTATCGACGTATTTCTGCAAATAGATATTCGCATCAGCATCTAAGCGATACAGTTTTGCGAAGCCGAGCATATAATCCAAATAGTCAAATTTGTGGTATTGCGGTCCGCGCGGCGCATTTTCCAATAATCGAATCGCCTCATCATTGCGACCTGTGTGCAGGGCGACATTCGCAAGAATAAATGTTGCCAAAGGATTATTTTCCACCTCAATATTGGCTTCGTGTACGAGTTGCCATGATTCAGAATTATTGTTGCCAACGTGCATCATCAAGAGTGCGTACATCACCACCGTCTCCGTACCAAATAAAAAATCCGGTTCCGTCTTTGCGTAGGCGATGACCTCTTTCAATTCGTTTGTTCCTTGCTCCAGCGTACCTTCCATCCCGACCATTTTCATGACCCATTTGTAATTGTCGGGTATCGTGCCGATGATAGAATGAAGCAAGCCGAGCGTCTTTTTATTCGCCATAAAATCGGGGTATTTTTGAGCGTTTTCTTCAAGGAGTTTGTAGGCGCGACGGACTTCGCGGGCAGCGGTGATGTTTTCCTCAAATTTCAATCGCGCCAATGCCCAGTGAAGCGTGATTTCTGCTTGGGTATAGAGGTAATACGGCGAATTGGAATTGCCGGAACGAATACGTTTGAGACGACGTTCTTTATTGACTTCGAGGCGGTCAAATTCTGCTTTATCTTCGTTGATAAAAATCGTAAAAAAGTCAATATAATCTTCAATTAAAAGCGGCAGCAGATTGTCAGGATTTTGGCTTTTTTCGTAGGTGAGTTGGGTGCGGGCTTCATCAAGGCGGAGGCTAAGGCTGAGTTCGTAGGCACTTTCTACATTGGGGCTAAATTCAAATATACCTTCGGCACGTAATGCAAAGGTATTTATCAGAAGAATCATCACCAAAGCCATCACAAAAACGCTTGTAGAAACAGTAGGGACAGGGCATGCCCTGTCCCTACTGTTTCTACAA
>CALHBW010000406.1 GCA_937930625.1 uncultured Saprospiraceae bacterium
CTAATAAACTCAATAAACTCATTCAACTAAATAAACTCAATAAACCCAATAAACCCATTCAACTAAATAAACTTAGTCAACTAATAAACTAAATAAAATATGCGATTAAAAAATATTCTAATTATTGCGCTGGCGATGGTCAGCATGACTACTTTCACGGGATGTATTGACATCATTGAGGAAGTCTTTTTCAATAAAGACGGTTCCGGCAAATACACAATGCGAATGGATATGAGCGGGATGATGAGCATGGTGAAAATGATGTCCGAAATGGAAGAAATGATGCCCGAAGATGAGGAAAATGCAGAAGAGGAAGAGCAGGAAGAAGAAGCTGATTTGGGAGCGATGATGGAGCAGGGGGTGGATAGTATCATGTACTTAAAAGATGCCTCTGCCGATGTGCGCCAACAATTTGACGACAATCCGGGCTTTGTGGATAAAGTCAATATGCGTATGAACGTCGATCCTGACGAAAATATCTTCCAAATTGACTTCAATCTTGATTTTGCAAACATGGACGATATTGATTATTTCTTCAAAAATTTTGATAAAATTGGTGCGATGATGGGGAATGATGAAGAAAGTAGCGAACTTGATATGCTCGGTGGTATGGGCGGCGGTATGGGAGCCGATTCGCCACTTGGCGGCATCATGGGTGACCAATTTACCCGTTATTTTGATATGACCAAGCGCACACTGATTCGTCGCGATGCGTCACAAGAAAATATGGACACGGAAGAAGAAATGGGCGAAGAAGAAATGCAGATGATGGAAATGATGTTTGGCGAAGCCAAATACAAAATGATTTACCATATGCCGGGCAAAGTTAAGAAGATGACCAACAGTAGTGCTACCCTTAGCGCGGATAAGAAAACCGTTATGCTCGAGGGCAATCTGATGGACTATATGAAAGGCGATTTTAAGGCGGCAAACATCATTAAATTTGGGAAAAAATAGTGAGGTGTTGCGCTATTTTTGGCGTATTTACCGACTCACGAATTTATAGGTGTTTAGGTTTGATATTTCTCAATACTTGTGTCACGTTTAGATTTTAAAAAAGCATCGTAAAATAATTTTACGATGCTTTTTTATTTTCTTTTTTGAAAACATTTTTTTTGTTATTCTTGTAAAATGCTGATAAATAGATTTTTATGATTATGAAAAAATAAAAAGTACTGCTCAAATGAAACAACCCGCTTCATTTCACCGTATAATTTGTGACATCAAAATTAGATTTTTAAACAATTTTATCGTACATTTGGATGACTAAATTTTAACGGAGTAATATGAAAAACCTGATAGAGATTTCGAAGATAGTTACGAAAAAGAAGGTCAGAAAGATTGAAATATTTGACGATCATTCATTGAAGCACAAAAACAGCAAATTCAATGAATTTTACGAGGCACTAATGGCGAATAAATTCAAGAACGACCGCGACGCTGCGGCTTTCTTGTACAGTTGCGCGCCTACCGATGATAAGTATCGGCAACTCAAATCACGTTTTCGAAAACGGCTGCTCAATACGCTCTTTTTCCTTGATGTCAACAAGCCTTCATCGTCCGGTTATGACAGAGCCTATTATTCATGCAACAAAGACTGGACACTCGTAAAAATTTTACTCTCCAACGAAGCTTATCTCACCGCATCTTCTCTCGCCCGACAGATATTAACCACCGCACTCAAATTCAGATTTGCAGATGTTATAGTGAACTGCTCGCGTATATTGCGCGAACACTGTGCACGTGAAGGCAACGAGAAAGAATACGAAACATACGACCAATACAGCAAGCAATACCAAAACGTACTCGATGCTGAAATTCGCTCTGAAGAACTTTATCAGCGCGTCGTAATGAATTATCACAAACCTCCTTCGAAAAACTTTGACCTTGCCGAGAAAATTGATGTTTATTGTCAGGCATTAGTTGGATTGTCGGAGACTTATGATTCGCCGATCATCATATATAATATGTACTTGGTCTGGGCGTATCGTTACGAGATGTTGTTTGATTATAATAGTACGCTTGAAGTTTGCGAACGTGCCGAAAAGTACATAGAGGAAAATCCACTATATTATCAAGATGATAAATTGGCAACTTTCCAGCTCAAAAAAATGTCTGCTCACCTGCATATGCGTGACTTTACAAGAGGTCAGAAAAATGCGGAAAAGGCTTTGCAGTCATTCCCTGATGGAAGCCCCAATTGGTTTGAATTTATGGAGTACTACCTCCTGATTGCTTTACACACGGATAATTACATTCAAGCGGTAGCAATTTATAACCGAACGACCAGCAATTCCAAATTCAAAAAAATGACGGGTGTGCAGCGTGAAAAATGGAAAATTTACGAAATTTATCTCAACTATATCATTGAGAGTCAGTCACCTACGAGTCCTGTACTTCGTGCCCACAAGCGCAAAAATTTCCGCTTGTCGCGCTTTCTCAACGACCCGATATTATACCCGAAAGACCAGCGTATTTTTACCGTTTTGCAGGTAGTGGCGCAGATGTTATTTCTACTTGAAAAACGTAGTTTTAATGCCGTTGCAGAACGTATTGACAGGCTTAAAGGTTATGCCAATCGCCAACTGAAAAAAGAAGAATTTACACGCGTCATTAACTTTATTCGATTGCTTCAGCAGTTGATGCGAGCCGATTTTGTACCCGAAAATACGACCAATACAGAGAAATACCATAGCCGATTGATTGAAACTCCTTTCAATTATCGGGGCTTGATTACAGAGCTTGAGGTAATTCCTTATGAACGATTATGGGAAATGATTATTGAACGCTTGAAGAAAGACTAATGGGGTTATTAGTTCATAGTTCATAGTTCATAGTTCATTTGCAATTAATTGGTTTTCAATATTTTGTTAATTAAATTAACAATAATGTATCCTAAAAATAACAATGTATTTGTGTTTAGGATGGGATATTTTTTCCGAATTTGGGCTAAAACTCGTCAGACATTTTCAAAATCTACCGATGACCTCATATTTTCCGACAAAGTTTAAATGTCAGACGAGTTTTAGCCCAAATTCAAGCCCAATGTGATTCGTTATTGAATAAAAATTAAAAATGAGCATGGGTACAAAAACGAATCGCGCCCCTAATGCCTTTAGTCGTGTACTCATTGTCGGTTTTGCAATTTAAATAGACTACCCGTCTGACGAGTATTCGTTTAGGCAAACTTAGACGGATAGCCATTAAATAATTTATCGCCAAGAATAACTGTCCTTTACAATCAGGGGTTTTTCAAGTTGTCTGCAACTTGAATCAATTATTATTTTGTCTCACTACTTAATCATTGACAACATTCCACCCACATTCCTCGTCTAATAAAAACATGTTATTCATCCAAACAATCAAAAATCATGGAATTGGAAGGAGTATTTTGAATTAGAACGTGTTTAAAAAAGTTAAACAGTGCTTAAATCATTCAAAATCTTCCTGCAATTCCCCAAAGTCATTTACATGAAAAAAATCCTACTTTGTGCTATACTTATGTTGATAAGTAGCTACACAATACATGCTCAGGCAGAATCTGATATTGTGATTACCGAAATTATGTACAATCCACCGGGAAGTGATTCGCTCGAATATATTGAATTATATAATAAAAGCGATTTTGGAGTCAATCTCACGGGCTGGCAATTTACGCGCGGTATTACACATTCATTGAGTGGTATATTTATCTCGCCGAAAAGCTATATTATTTTAGCTAAAGACAAACCGATATTTGAAAGTACATTCGGCGTTCCCGCCATCGAATGGGAAGATGGTGGACTCTCCAATAGCGGCGAAAGCCTTGTACTCGTCAATGCACAAGGTGTAATTATGGATACTCTGCGGTATAGTGACGACGCTCCTTGGCCCACAGGACCAATAGACCCCGACGGTGACGGTCCATCTATAGCCTTATGCGACCCCGAAGCTGACAATATGGACCCTGCCAACTGGACGATTGGAGACGATCCTACACAGACAATTATTGTCAATAACGAATTAATTTATGCACATCCCTTCGGCGAGTGTCTGGGCACTGATTTGATACCACCAATACCCGAACACGCAGAGGCAATTTCTCAAACTGAAATCATCGTCATATTCAATGAAGCTACCAATATGACGGCTGAATTGTCGGAAAATTATACAGGACTCGGCACACTTACAGCCGACCGCGACCCGACTTGGACAGTCGTTACATTGGTCTTGGACACGCCTTTGCAGGATGGTGTTTTGACTACGTTTTGTGTTGATAATGTACAAGACTTACCCGGTAATCAGATGACCGACCTCAATACCGAATGTTTTGAAGTCATATGGCATAGTACGGGCGAGGTGCGCGATATTGTTATCACCGAAATCATGTATAATGCGCCGGGTAAAGATAGCCTTGATTTTATTGAATTGTACAATAATTCGGGGATAGACCGCAACCTCTGGGGATGCTTTTTTGATAAAGGAATTAGCTTTGAGTTTCCTGAATTTACCTTGGGCGCAGGCGAATATGTTGTTATCGCAGAAGACTCTGCCAATTTTGAACTTACCTACGGCATCACGCCCTTCAAATGGGGTGGCAGCCTCGACAATAATAGCGAAAAAATCAGCTTTAATTATGTCGATGGTGATACGATTGACTTGGTAGATTATAACGACAATATGGGATGGGATACGCTCGCCGACGGCTTGGGGTATTCGCTCGTTTTGTGTGATTTTGCCTTGGATAATGCCGACTCATTGAGTTGGACGATAGCCACAACCTCTACCGGCATTTTCATTGAAGATTCCATAGATGTCATCGTTGGTACTGATACTATCCGGGAAGCCGTACAAATAGAAATGTTTGCCAATCCGGGCGAGTACGATGATGGATGTGATGTTGATATTCAGTATGTAGAAGAACTCGCAGGCGTTCGCATTTATCCCAATCCGAATGATGGCGTATTCTTTATTGAAAATCAGGAAAATACACGATTGGAATACCAAGTCTATGACCTGTATGGACGCGAAATAAGGCAAGGACAATTGAATACGACACAAGAGCAAATTCACTTGAAGAATGTTCCTAAAGGTGTATATTTACTGCGCTTGACAGACCAATTTTCATCGAAAAGCACAACAAAGAAAATAGTTGTAAGTAGGTAATTTCGGGTTACGAGTTGCGAGTTTCGGGTTACTTTTTTCGCTTAGCGAAAACTCGCAACTCGCAACTCGCTAATCACGATTGACTAAAGGAAAACCATCCAAAGCGGTAGCTAATTCATCAACATTTCTACAACCTATAAAAAAACGTCGCCCATCTTTGGTTTCGATGGATAAACCATTTCTTCCCGTCAATGAAAACCAAGACTCTCCGCCATATCTGATATTACTGCCGTGCCATTGTGCTGCCAAGGGTGTTCTGAGAATTTCGCAGGATGCAACTTCATCCCATGCAATTCTTTGGGATTTATTGTGAATCGGGGACATTTTGTACTTAATCCGTTTATCATTGACAGAGATTTTAAGTTGTAGTCGCTTGAGCCACCAAAATACAAATCCTAATCCTGCTGCTATTGACAAGTAGGTTATTGTGCTTAATAAAGTGAGTTCTCCATTGATGAATGATTTAGCTAAACCAAATAATGCTCCTCCAATTCCTATCCATAGAAATATAAAGACCAATTTATCATTAAACCGCTGTTTTTCGCTAAATTTTTTATTTTTCATAATGCAATATTTATAGTTATAAAATGGGGGCTAACATGGTTCTGCTTCACAAAGGTAAGGGTTTTTCATGTTAAATTAATCATTAGTTAACATTAAATTAACATTGGAATTGAAAAATAGTTTATCGAAGAATTTATTTATACGCTATTTTTAAGAACTTTCGAGTCGTTTTATTTGGAAAAAAGTAAACTGTTTTTACTTGATAAACAGGAGTTTTTTTATTATTTTTACGAGTAATTAACCACCTATGTGGATTAAGATTTAAACATACTTTTCCTAAGGAATTTGTAAAGAATAACACATGATAAAAAGACTACAACTCGGTCATCTAAAATTTGGAATTCCTCTACTGATTATCTTATTTCTGGCAATCTTACCCAAAACGCCAGCATTTCAAAGCGCGCCTGCTGATTTGGCGGTGGGTATTCTGCTGGATTTATTGATTACTGTTCCCGTTGTTTATTTTTTTATTATCAGGAAAACTAAAATTCCGAAATTCACCGTCATATATCCCTTTTTGATAGGCGTTGTGGTGGCTGGATTTATCATTCCTACCGAACACCAAGCATTGTTATCAAAAGTCAAATTGATTGCTGTGCCGCTTATAGAAGTGGGGTTGGTTTCAGTGCTGATTTATAAAATAATCCAACTCAATAAATCATTCAAGCGACAAGCCAATAACGAAAATGATTTTTATGATAATTTATTAATCGCTTGTAATGAGATATTTCCGGGACGAGTCGGACGGGTTTTAGCCACAGAAATTTCTGTATTTTACTACCTGTTTTCAACTAAGAAAAAGACGGTTATTCAAGAAAACGAATTTACCTATTTCAAAAAGAATGGTATCAAAACGGTGCTGATAGTGATACTTTTTGTGCTTTTAATCGAGGCATTCGCCATGCATTTATTATTGGCAAAATGGAAGGAAACAGTGGCGTGGGTAGTCACATTCTTCAGCATATACGCGATGTTTCAAATACTTTCCATATTAAAATCGCTGAATAAAAGATTGTTATCCATCAACTATGACGCAAAAATGCTTCACTTGAGATATGGCTTTGCTTCGCAGACTTACATTCCATTTGAATGTATCGAAGGCATCGAAAAAAGCACTAAAACTTTGGATAGCAAGGAGCATGTAAAGCTCTCCGCATTTGATATGCTTGACGCGCATAATATCATCATTTACCTGAATGAAACACAAACCATTGATAGAATTTATGGTATTCAAAAACAATACAAATCAATCGC